>NZ_CABSQF010000002.1:0-235020 GCF_902479695.1 uncultured Phyllobacterium sp.
CAGTTCGCGTTCGCTCATTAAAATCAGTCCCAAAATCCGCATCCCAAATCTCGTTGCAATCAACGAGAAGGTGACACAGCGACGTTTCTACTTTGCAGAAACAGGACATTTTAACTTTGCGGCTACATACAAAGATCGCATAAGATAGATTATGGAACCGGAAGACAGGCCGGAATGGCTCGCTCAGCCCGCAATATCGGCTATTTCAGCCTTTGCGGCCGTCATCAAAGCCTGCGGTTCTGCCGGGAAAACAAAGTTCGTGCCGCCTGCGGCAGCCCAGACAACGTCGAACTGCATCAGTGTTTCATCCGCATAGGCCTTGATGTCGATCAGATGCCCCAATGGCGATACGCCGCCAATGGCAAAGCCGGTCTCCTTGCGGATGTGCTTTGGATCAGCCCGGTGCAGCGTTTCTCCGGTCAGCCGCGCAGCCTTGGCAAGATCAAGCTGGCGCGGTCCGGAAACCAGAAACAGATAAAGCCGCTGCGTATCGGTGCCTTGAAAAATCAGCGACTTGACGATCTGTGCGACTGTGACACCGCATTGGATGGCCGCATCTTCGGCCGTATGGGTTGAATCGGCCATCTGGCGGATTTCGATCTCAAGGCCTGCAGCATGGGCTGCCTGGCGGACACGTTCAACGCTCTTGCTCATGCCTCAACCTCAAAGGACAGGCCGTCAAAGGCCGGTTCGACATGTTCCGGCGTATCGCGCAGGACAGTTCCATAATCCAGTGGCACATGCATATGGGTCAGAATGGCTCGACGCGGCTTCAGCTTTTCGATCCACTCCATTGATTCATCGAGAGAAAAATGGCTTGGGTGCGGACGGTACTGCAACGCGTCGATGATGAGTATATCGAGCCCATGCAACTGGGCCGCTGTTGTTTCCGGAAACGCGCTGACATCGGAACAATAGCCCACATCGCCGATGCGGAAGCCCAGCGACAGGATATCGCCATGCACCTGCGGCAACGGCAGAAAGCGGATTGGACCGCCCGCGCCGTCAACCTCAAAAGCCTCGTGATGCACGATCTCATGCGGCCGCAGGATCGGTGGATAGCTCGAACCTTCCGGCGTCTTGAAACAATAACTGAAGCCTTCGACGAGCCTGCGCTGGGTCGCCTGATCGGCATAGATGTCCACCAGATCGCGCCGGTCGATGACAAAGGTGCGGAGGTCATCGAGGCCGTGAATATGGTCCGCATGCGCATGGGTATAGACGACGGCATCAAGCCGTCCGGAGCCGAAATCGATCATCTGCGAGCGGAAATCCGGCCCCGTATCGATGACGACGGTGGTCACGCCGCCATGCGCGGCAATGCGCTCGACCAGCATGGACGCCCGGCGTCGGCGGTTTTTCGGATTGTCCGGATCGCAATTGCCCCAGTCACCATTGATGCGCGGCACGCCCGGAGACGAGCCGCAGCCGAGAATGGTAAAGCGCAGGCGATCAGGCATGGGCGGGCCTTGGCATCTTGGTGAACAGGCGGAATACATTGTCGGTGGTCAAAGTGCCGATTTCCTCGACGCTGACACCGATGGTGTCCGCCAGCACGGCGGCCGTATGGGTGACAAAGCTCGGCTCGTTGCGCTTGCCGCGATGCGGCATCGGCGCGAGATAAGGCGCGTCGGTTTCAACCAGCAGCCGGTCGCGCGGCACATTTCTGGCGATGTCGCGGATTTCCGGCGAATTTTTGAATGTCAGAATACCGGAAAACGAGATGTAACCGCCAAGCTCGACGCCAACCCGCGCCAGTTCGGCACCGGAGGAGAAGCAATGCAGGATGAAGGGGAAGGCCCCCTTCCCTGATTCCTCGCGCAAGATCGCAATCATGTCCTCATCGGCACTGCGCGCGTGAATGACCAGCGGCAGGCCGGTGACGCGTGCCGCGGCGATATGGGTGCGAAATCCCTGCTGCTGTGCTTCCGGCGGCGCATAATCATAGTGATAGTCGAGCCCGGCTTCACCGATTGCCACCACCTTCGGGTGTTCGGCCAGCTTGATCAGGTCATCGGCTGTGACGTCGAGTTCCTCATGCGCATTGTTCGGGTGCGTCCCGACCGAGGCAAAGACGCTGTCATAGCGTTCGGCGATGCCGATAATGCCGTCGAACTTGCGAACGCGCGTGCAGATGGTGACCAGCCGCACGACACCAAGATTCAGCGCGCGCTGGACAATGGCGTCGCGTTCTTCGGCAAAATCCGGAAAATCCAGATGGCAATGGCTATCGACAAGCATGAAAAAGATCCGGGTTCCTGATCAGGCGCCTTTGTCTGCCTCGACATAGCGCGGGAAGATCGGCTGCGGCGCGGGCAAATCGGCGCCGGGCACCAGTTCGCTACCGCCGAGAAGATCGGTGAAGTTGCGCTTGTTGGCGGGCACGGCCAGGATATCGAGCAGTTTGGCCGCCGATCCCGGTATGAACGGCAGGCAGAGAATGCCGACACGCCGGATCACTTCCGCCGTCACGTAGAGAACCGTTTCCATCCGCGCGGGATCGGTCTTCTTCAGCGCCCATGGTTCCTGCGATGCAAAATAGCGGTTGGCTTCCGCCACCACGGCAAAGATCGCCCCAAGCGCCAGATGCATGGCCTGCGTGCCGACGGCCTTGCGGGCTGTCTCCAGCGCTGCGACCGCCTGATCGAGGATGGCCTTGTCGACATCGGTCAATGCGCCGGGCTGCGGAACCTTGGCTTCGCAGTTCTTGTTGATCATCGACAGCGAGCGCTGCGCCAGATTGCCAAGGTCGTTGGCAAGATCCGCATTGGTGCGGTTGACGATCGCCTCATGGCTGTAATTGCCGTCCTGACCGAAAGGCACTTCGCGCAGCAGGAAGTAACGCACCTGATCCAGGCCGTAATGTTCGACCAGGGAGAACGGATCGATGACATTGCCGACCGATTTCGACATTTTCTCGCCGCGGT
The DNA here is from genome assembly GCF_902479695.1 of uncultured Phyllobacterium sp. NCBI lineage: Bacteria > Pseudomonadati > Pseudomonadota > Alphaproteobacteria > Hyphomicrobiales > Phyllobacteriaceae > Phyllobacterium > uncultured Phyllobacterium sp. The sequence goes on from NZ_CABSQF010000002.1 coordinate 2,928, forward strand.
TGAACACGAAACCGTGGCCGAAGACGCGCTTCGGCAGTTCGATCCCCGCGGACAGCAGGAAGGCGGGCCAATAGACGGCATGGAAGCGAATGATATCCTTGCCGATGATGTGTACGTCGGCGGGCCAATAGCGCCAGCGCTCGGCCTTCTCATCGGGATAACCGGCCGCCGTGATGTAATTGGTCAGCGCGTCGACCCAGACATACATGACGTGCTTCTCGTCGCCGGGAACCGGAATGCCCCAGTCGAAGGTCGTGCGCGATACGGACAGGTCCTTCAGTCCGGATTTGACGAAGGAGATGACCTCGTTGCGGCGCTCGTCCGGCCCGATAAAGCTCGGATTGTCCGCATACAGCTTGAGCAGGCGATCCTGATAGGCGGACAGGCGGAAGAAATAGCTTTCCTCTTCCAGCCATTCGACGGGCGAGCCCTGCGGGCCGTAGCGCACGCCATCGGCACGCACTTCCGTCTCGTCTTCCTGGTAATAGGCTTCATCGCGCACGGAGTACCAGCCGGCATAGGAATCCTTGTAGATATCCCCGGCTTCGACCATTTTTTTCCAGATCGCCTGCGATGACGCGTAATGCCGCTCCTCGGTGGTCCGGATGAAGTCGTCATAGGACGCATTCAGGAGATGGCCCATGTCACGGAAAAGCTTGGCATTTCTGTCGGCAAGCTCGCGCGGCGTGATGCCTTCCTTGCGTGCCGTTTGAAGCATCTTGATACCATGTTCGTCCGTACCGCTGAGGAAGAACACATCCTTGCCGTCATGGCGGTTGAAACGGGCAATCGCATCCGTCGCGATCAGCTCGTACGCGTGACCGATATGCGGACTGCCGTTCGGATAGGAAATGGCTGTGGTGATGTAAAATGTTTCGCGGCTCATACGTAACCTGATTTGCTTCGGAATTGGCATCTTGGGAAGGCGTCAGGCTGACATAACCCATGTCCGGCCTGATTGCTATACCGGTCGTAAACGCATGAATTCAATTGAAATACTATTCCGCATTCATGTGATGTGACCGGGTGGCGGATCAAGGTGCACGCAGGGCACGGTGCATCCTGTCAAGAAAGATAAGAACGGACTGTTTGCGGTCAAGGTTGAAGGCATCGGCTTCACGGGCTTCGCCCTGCATGTCCTGCCACAGTGTTGACCAGTGATTGGCCTCGGCCACGGCACCCCTCTCCGCAGCCTCCCTCGCCTTCGTCGCGATCCGCGAAAAAATGTCCTCAAGGAAGAGATCAAACTGAATTTCCGAATCGCGTCCCGACAAGGCGGTTCCAAGCGCCTGCGCCTTGGGGACATCGAATACCGGCTTTGTCAGTATCGCATCGATGGTCTGCGATATCTCCAATCCGCCAAACGCCACAAGCAGTGCCGCCTTGCGCACGCTGCCGTCCGCGTGGGTCACCAGTGCCTCGGTATCCGGCATCTGCTCCGCACCAAGGCCGATTGTTGCCAGTGCCGACAGAAGGTCGCTGCGCTCCAGCCCCTCAAAACGGATGGACTGGCAGCGCGAGCGGATCGTTGGCAGCAAGCGCCCGGAAGAATGCGAGATCAAAATGAACAGCGTTCGCTGCGGCGGTTCTTCAAGAGTCTTCAGTAACGCATTGGCAGCATTGCGATTCATATCATCTGCCGGATCGACGATAACAATGCGCCACGCGCCGTCATGTGCCGTGCGATTGAGAAAGTGTGTCACGCGGCGAATCTCATCGACCGTGATGCCGGTCTTGAATTTTCCCGTCTTGGCATCGAGCGGGCGGCTGATATGCAGCACGGCCAGATGTGTACCCGTGGCAATCTGCCGGTAGGGCGCGGTGGAAAAATCGGGCACGGCCAGTTCCAGCGGCGCATCGCGCTGCACCGGATGCTTGAGCATGTGTCCGGCAAGGTGAAAGGCCAGCGTGGTCTTGCCCACCCCCTGCGGTCCCTCGAGCAGAAGCGCATGATGCATGTGGCCGGATTGATAGGCCTGGGCCAGAAATGAGCGGATGGACGGATGACCGAACAGCGCGGGATTGGCCGACGGGGCGGGAATGCCGTCAATCGTATCATGCGTGGCTGGCACGTCGGGAAGCGTATCGCTCATTGTGCCGCCCCCGCTCTGGCCTTTTCCTTTATCGCACGCCGCGCCTTCAGGCGATCGACGAGGCGGGCAATATCCGCCGCGATATCGTCAACCGGCCGGTCCGCAGGCACCACCTTGCACCGCCCCGGTTCAGCCTTGGCGATGGCCAGATAGGCATCCCGGCGCTTGCAGTGCATCTCGATGGTTTCCTTTTCGAAGCGATCGGCAGTGCCTGTTCCGCGGCGCGCGTTTGCGCGCTGCAGACCGATTTCCGCCGGCAGATCGAGAATGATGGTCAGATCAGGCATCAATCCGTTGACGGCTGCCCTTTCAATGGCGCGCATCAGACCGGCATCGAGATCGCCGGTGACCCCCTGATAAACCCGGCTGGAGTCGATATAGCGGTCGCAGAGCACCATGCTGCCCGTGTTGAGTGCGGGGCGTATGACCTGCTCGACGTGATCATTGCGCGCGGCGGCAAACAACATCGCTTCCATGGCGGGACCGAAGGATTCAGCAGCGCCGCTCAGGATGACATGCCGCACAGCCTCGGCACCGGGCGAGCCACCCGGCTCGCGGGTCACCACCACATCATCGCCGGCTGCGCGCATATGCGCTGCCAGGCGGGTGATCTGGGTGGATTTGCCAGCGCCCTCGCCGCCTTCAAAGGTAATGAACAGTCCTTGTTGCACGCCGTCAGCCGTCTTTCGATAAAGAGTCACTTTTGATCTCTAGACGAGGTTCTAACGGGCGGGACTGAAAAGGTCGAGCCGGGAAAATCTTAAAGCTTCAGGCGGCGGGTCCAGCCGGTGGTGAGTTCCAGGACCGCATCGAGCGTGCGCTTCTGCAGATCACCGGGTTCAACAGCTTCGCCCGTGTAAACCGGCGTTTCCTGCGCCAGGGCATCGCCGATCCAGATCCGCAGCACGCCGACCTGCTCGTCCGCCTTGACCGGAGCCAGCAGCGGGCCCTTATACACGACATGGGCCTTGAGGCGATCCTTGTTGGCCGTCGGGACGAGAAGGCTGATCTTTTCGTGTGCCTTGAGCGGGACGCTGGATTTGACACCGCCAAACACGCTGGCTTCCGCGATGGTCTCGCCTTCGGCAAAGATATTGACTTCCTCGAAGGCGCTGTAGGCCCATTCAAAGATTTTCTTCGCTTCTTCCGCCCGCTCCTTGTCAGTCGCCAGACCGCTCAGGGCGGCGATGTAACGGCGCCCGTTATGTTCGGCCGAACCGACAAGACCATAGCCGGATTGTTCGGTGTAGCCGGTTCCCATGCCGTCAGCGCCGATATCCAGCTTCAGCAAGGGATTGCGATTACGCTGGAAAATATTGTTCCAGGTGAAGCTCTCCTGCGCATAGGTGCGATAATATTCCGGATATTCGTGCTTGATGTAGCGGGCCAGCGTGACAAGGTCCGTCAGCGACACCTTTTGCTCCGGATCGGGCAAGCCGGTCGAATTGCGGAACGTCGAATTCTTCAGGCCGATTTCCTTCGCCCGTGCGTTCATCATCTCGGCGAATTTTTGTTCCGACCCGGCAATGCCCTCGGCCAGGATGATGCAACCGTCATTGGCTGACTGCACGATAACGCCCTGGATGAGGTCGCCGACGCTGATCGACGATTTAAGCTTGGCAAACATGGTGGAGCCGCCGGACGGCGCCCCGCCCGTGCGCCAGGCATTTTCGCTGACGGTATACTGGGTATCGATCTTGATCTGGCCGGTCTTGAGCGCATGAAAGACCAGTTCCATGGTCATCAGCTTGGCCAGCGCGGCTGGTTCGATCAACGTATCGGGTGTTTTGGCGTAGAGAATGGTGCCTGTCTGGTCTTCAAGCATCAGGGCCTGCTTGGCCTTGGTATCGAACAATGCTTCCTGCGCGTGGACCGGCGACGCGGCGAGCAGCACGACGGCAAGACTGGCGGCAAGCTTACGGAATGGCTGTAACGGCAATGTTCTTTGACGCGGGAAATCAGTTTCCGTCATCGCGTACGACAAACGCATCACCTGCTCCCGCTTTCCAGGCAGCCTGCAGCAAGGCATCGGTATTCTTTCCCGCGCTGGTCCGTGCAATCAGAGCGATGCGCGGGCCATCCGGGCTGTTGACCTCGGACAGGTCGACCTTGCCCAATGGCGCCAGGGCGCTCATGACACGGCCCGCTTCGGACCTGTCGGCAAAAAGGCCGACATCGACATATTCACCCGCCGGTGCCGCCGCGGATTCACGCAGCTTGTTTTCATTCTTCCACGCGTCGGAAATGGCCTTCGGCGATATCAGACTGTTCATCGCCACCGCCGTCGCATTGGCACTTGCCACACGCTCGCTGGCGTAGGAACTGACGAATGGCGATGCGCGCCGTGTGCCACCCTTCAGCGATCCGAGCAGAATCGCCGGCTTGTCGTCGATATAGGGACCAACAAGCGGCAGAACCGGCTGTATATCATAGCCGAACGGCATTGCACCCATGGCGGCATTCATCTGCGGCTGCGCGGGCGCGCCAAGACTGACCGCCTGATCATTGAACGATACCGGCGCCACATTCAGGCTCGCCACCTGAACGCCCTGCACCTTCGGCTGCCGCATGCCGGGAATGGAAAGGGCATTGCGCTGGGTGGGTGTCGGTCCATTCATGGCAATCATGGTGCCTGAATCCGGCTGCATCAGACGATCGCGCGTGCCGGGTGCACGATACGACGCGAGCAAAAAGCCGTCATCGCGCCCTTCGAGCGGCGCGCGGCCCACATATTCCACCTTCACGTCGGCCGTACCCGTATGCTGATAGTCCAGCATCGTCGCAGCCTTTTGCGACAGATCGATCACGCGATCGCTGTGATACGGCCCGCGGTCGTTGACGCGCACGATCACGGAACTGCCATTGGCAAGATTGGTCACGCGCGCATAGCTCGGCAACGGCATGGTCGGGTGCGCCGCCGACAGGTGGTTCATGTCGTATACTTCGCCATTGGCGGTCAGGCGGCCATGAAAGGCCGAGCCGTACCAGGATGCCCGCCCCTGACGCTTGTAGCCCAGCTCTTCCCTGGGATAATACCACTTACCGCGAACCTGATAGGGCCTGCCGATCTGGTTGCGCCCGCCGCCGCGCGGCATGTTGCGGAAATCCGTGACGACGCGCGGGCTGGCTTTGACGCCATACTCCGATTCAGCGAAATATTCCTTGCCGTGGCTTCGTTTAGCAACCTTTGCCGTGGGTGACGCGCAGGCTGCCATCAGGGCGCCCATCGCAACAACTCCCGCAATTCGAAAAGCTTTGGCTTTTGACAATGCAAACTACCGGCTGGACGCCGTCCCCACACTTTTTACGCAACGATACCGAACAGAACCCGGTGCAGCCCCAGAACCCATCATGGAGTATTGCACCAGAATTATAACTCGCACCGATAGGTTGACAGCAGCTTAACAGAGCAGGGAGACATTGCCCGTCATGGCTAACTTTGGTTAACGACCGCCTTATCCGCAAAGGAAAGGTTTGATGCGGAGACGTGGAGCGCGTTCGGCGCAGGCGCCGTTAGAGCCAGCCGCCGAAGATGTAGGTCAGAAGCGCTGCGGCGGCCACGCCCCCGACGAATATGGCGATATACCAGACATTCGAGCTGTGGCTTGGCCAGACCTCTTCGTCATCGTCATCAAAATCGTCGATCATTCTCCTTGCATCCTCCTGTGGGCCCGGCTTGTCAGAAGCTGCACACGTCCTCCAGGCCGAGCCCTGCCAACGGGGTTTCGCCAGCGTTCTTCAACTCGGATTGCCGATGAAAGTTCCAATCAAGGCGCCCAGCCTCGCTGGCGATGGACCTTCAGAGCATGCCGGGACACGCCGAACGCGATATGCAGCAGCGAAACAACTGCGCGGTGCTTTCTTTTCGCGGCCCGGTTGTATTCCGGCTTCATACAACTAAGTATATCTCAAAGAATTTCGGGGGTCTTCAAGTATGTATATAATCAAGCACGGTGTGCGAAACACGCTTGGTGATGTTTTATGGGACGAACCCCTTCCCCTACAATTTGAAACAATTGAAGATTGCAAGCTTACTATCAGCTCGCTGATCGAGCGCTATGATCATAGTGAATTTGAACAAGAAAACGACCGGTGGTGCACGTGGAACGATAGCAAGCAGAACGAGTTTCACTATTGGTGGATCGTTGCAGTGGCGCCATTGTCTTAGGAAAAACCAATGCATCCCCATGGCACCTTACGCATTCTTGCCTGCTATCATGCTTGAATTGTCCGCATGCGGTAGGTGCCGCGATGATACCTATTTTTCGCGAGACGAGCCTGTTAAAACCCCACGCATGGACCACGCGAATGTAAAAATTTCCAAAGTTCTGATCATCGAAGATGATTATTTTTATGCGGATTCGCTGAAGCGGCACTTCAAGACGGCCGGCCAGCAGGTGGCGACCGCCGAGACCTTCCATGCGGCGCAGATGGCTATCGAGGCCGATGAATTTGACCTGATCATCATCGATCCGGGGCTTCCAGACTATGGAAGCGAGATGGAATCCCGCGATGTGCGCCTGAAAATCATCGAGTCCATTATCAATTCCACTCCCGCAGCCGTTCATCTGGTCATCACCGGCCGGTATTCGACCGATGAGGCGGAAACATGCAGAAACCTCGGTGCAAAGGGATACCTGGGTAAAAACCGCCTCAATGCCCCCACCCTCGCCAGCATTCTTGAACTCATGACCCGTTCTGAATTTGTCGTGCATCGGGGGAGCGAGACGATCAGCGATGCTTTTCCGGGCTATTATTATCCGTTCCTGTCATTATCGGAGGAAGAATGCCTCCAATGGGTGGAAGACCGCCCGAAGAGCATGAAACGCAATGAACTGTTTGTGCTTATGGCAAAGCACTTTAAGATGAAAAGTGCCGAGATGGCCGAGCAGAAATACAAACGGGCGCGCAGCAAAGTCCTGGCTCATGGCCGCAAAATCACTGCCGACAATGATGATCCTGCAACCGATTGAGGAAAAGGCCGTGGAAACATACAGCGGTTGGCGTGCCTGCTTCTTGGGCCTTGTGCTGTTATGCGCGGTTCCTGCCGCCTCCGCCGGCATAGTCGACCCGCACGTTCTCCAGATCGAACGCCAGAGCGGAAAACCCATCGCCTCCTACAAGGAGGACGATCTGGCAAAATCATTTTCCTATCGGGAGATCCAAACCAAGACGCCTTGGACCAACGACGTACAGCGCACCTATCGCGGTTTTTCGCTGATCGAGATTTTGGCAAAGAACGGATTGGCCAATGCGAAAGTCATAAAGGGAATAGCGCCCAATGATTATTCCGCCAGAATCGATATGGACGAAATCAAACGTTACAATCCGATCGTTGCCTCACAGATTGCCTGCAACGACGTCGAAGCCAAGGCAGGAAAATGCCATGAGGGCGAATTCCGCCCGCTTGAGGCCGACGATTTTGGGCCATTCTACATTGTCTGGCCTTTTGACAGCATGCCCAAGGCCTATGACCCGGGAGATCACTCAAGATGGATCTGGTTTCTCACCGAGCTGCAATTTGAGCAATAACTTTTGATCGCGCATCAAGCCGCGTGACCCTTAAACGATGAGTAGGATTGATTTCAGACACGTGGTGGATAGGTGAGACAGATACTCCGCGCAAACGGTACGTACATCCTTGCCATTTCCTTTGGTCTCTTTGTGCTGATCGGCCTGGCCTCGTTTCTGCAAACGGACAAGTATCGCAGCCAGGCCTATGACATCATCGGGGAAGTCAACGAGGTTCAGTGGCGTTCAACCCAAGCGCGCGAGAAAATGGTCAGCATCATGGGATGGGCCCGGCTGGCTGCGCTCACCAAATCCCAGGAGTATCGCGCCAAAATCCTGTCTGAAAGCACCTATCTCGCCATCAATGCCAAGACGCTGATCGCTTTGCCCTATACCGAGAAGATCATGCCTAAAGTGGATATCGATCTGATCAAGACACTGCTCGATTACATAAACAATGAGCTGATGCCGCAGCTTGCGCGAGCCGATCCAGACTACAATCTGATTGTGGCCAGGTTTGAAGACTTCTGGCCGGCCATTGTCTTGACGACGACGGGTAACCTCGGAAACACCCAGAAACGCACCGCCGATCTCGAGCAAAAAGCGCTCTACGACAATTTCCTGTACGCCTTCGTGTTTGCGACCGCGATCATGGTCGTTCTGTTTGCCATGGTCGCCTACAGAAGCAAGGCGCTCTACAACAATCAGGTCCGCCAGTTCGCGCTGCTCTTCTCCCACATGACCTTCACGCGAATCAACGGACTGTCCATGTGGATGCACGAGACGCTTTCGCCCGAGGAAAACCCCGATGCAAAACTGCTCGACATGGCCCGCAAGCGGATCACTGATCTGTCGGTCGTGACCGATTGGCTGGCCCGGATCGCCTATCCCAAATTTGATCAGGACAATACGCCGATCGTGACGCTGGGAACGATCCTTGATCAGATCACGCGCCCCGATGGATCGACCATTCCCATTGTGCGCGCCGATGTGAAAGCAATGCAGCTGCTTGTCCCGCAGGGCCAATTCCATCTCATGCTCCACGAGCTTTTGCGCAACGCCAAGGACGCCGTCGAGGATGAACTGCACCCGCACATTGTGATCAAGGTCAATATCGCCAAGCGCTGGCCGATTGGAAAAGACCTGATCGTCGCCATCGAGGATTCTGGCGTCGGCATGTCCCGGGAACAGATCAAGAAGGCCACGACACCGTTCTTTTCGACGAAGGGTGAGTCGCGCGGCCACAGCGGACTGGGCTTGACAGGTTGTGCGCGTCTTATTCAGACAATGGGTGGCTCTCTTGCGATTCAATCATCAAAAGGCAATGGTACGACTGTTACACTTGCCTGCCCGCTATCGAATCTCCCAGTTATAAAGTGGAACCACGCATGACCAGTTTGCCGCAACAGGAACGAAGCTACGGACTAGACCAGGTGATCGCCGAACTTCAGGAGCGGCTGGATCGGTATGAGCAAACGAATGTTGCTCTTGCCCAACAGGTCGAGCATCTGCAAACGCGTCTCCTTGCACCAAACAGGTTTAGATGGGACGTCATCGACAAGGTCACCGATTACTTCAGGGGCGCTCAAATCAAGGGAGACTATCTCGAATTTGGCGTCTATCAGGGCGAGACCTTTGCCTATGCGTGCAACGTGATAGGGCGGGAAAATCCGGAGATGCGGTTTGTCGCCCTCGATTCGTTCGAGGGTTTGCCGCAACCAAAGAAGGGGATAGACGAGTCCGGCGGCTATAGCGGCGGCTTCTTCGAAGGCCAGTTCTCGTGCAACGAGACGCAGTTCAAGGAAAATCTCAAGCTGCGCAATGTCGATCTGGCGCGCGTTACGACCATCAAGGGCTGGTACGACCAGACGCTGCAACCAGGACATGTGCAGTCTTCGCCTATCCAGACCGTTGCTTTCGCGTGGATTGACTGCGACCTCTACGAGTCCACCGTGCCTGTGCTGGATTACCTCACATCCCGTTTGACGGTCGGGTCTGTCATGCTGTTCGATGATTGGCGTTGTTTCAGGAATCTCTCGGATTTCGGCCAGCAAAGAGCATGCAGGGAGTGGCTGGCGAGAAACCCCCAGATCAAGCTGAATCTGCTTATCGACAACGACTATCACGGTTACGTCTTCTCCGTGGCCGCCTGTTAGTAATACCCGCGATATGAAGTAAAAATTCGACGTATTTATTGAACGAATATTTTGGTTCAGCGTTGTTGCTTGCGGGGCTGTCGAAGCGTATTCTCTCCCCCATAGTGCCGAAGAGCACGGGGGAGAAAAAATGAGTAAATTGGACCGTGATCCAGAACTCAATAAACTTGCAAAATACCTCATTCACCAATCGCTTCCTCTTGCCATAAGTACCTCCGGTTACAATCCGACCACGAGGGACCTGGACATGATCGAAGAAGCATTGAAGGCCCGCTACGGGACGGATCTTGCCAGTGTCTCCGTGCGGGAAATCGATGAATTTCTGCATCGGCGCTTCAGCAGGTTGAGCGAACGGCCGAACCGGCGCACAATTCACCGCTTCCTCAAGATACTCGCGGGTAAAGACCGGAAACGAAGCTGAATGGCTGTTCGGTTGTCTCAGAAAGACACACGAAGGTCATTCAGTTGCATTTGACGTAGCATCCCATTGGGGCAAACCTATTATTCCTGGAAAAGCAATGGAGAGATGAATATGCGTGCACTCATAGCGATCGCACTTCTGGTGTTGGCAGCAAGTCCGGCCTTGGCGGATGGCACCTGTAAAAGCCAGGCCGAGGCCAAAAAGCTTTCCGGCGCTGCTTTGACCAATTTCACGAAGAAATGCGCGGCAGATGCGGCAACAACCTGCGATACGCAGGCCGCCGCCAAGAAGCTTGCCGGCGCCGCAAAAAACAGTTTCGTCAAGAAATGCGTGAGCGATACAACGGGCTAAGTCGGACAGCTCTGTTCAACGCGGAAGACCGCAAGCCGGCTGAGCCGGTTTTCATCGCCGAACAGCCGGATTGTGTCACCGGTTGTCGGAGTCGTCACCGGCACGCGTCTGGGGGGTGAGATTGTGATCGCCCGCATTTCTGAAATCGGCCCCCATTCTGCCGAGAAACAGCACCATCATCGAAACCGCCACGAATGCAAATAGAACCGGCCAAACCGACATCACATAGGGTTGGTAGTCTATTTTTGTATTCTCGCCATCCTGATCCACAGAGCCCCCTGCCCGTAAACGACGTCATTCCCAGCTTAACGCCGGCACAAAGATGCTACCTGCAGATTAATATCATCTGAACAAATGAATGCTTCGCATTGTGTTTGTACAAGCGATCCGGCCCGCACGCGCAAGCGCTGGCGCTTCATGAAAAAGCCCAACTCCGGTGCTCATGATATCCCTGTTGCTACTCTCCATGAGGCAATGGGAGGCTCGGTGATATTCTTCCCCCGTCAATGCCCCAACCGAGCCTCACCCGCCCTCCTATTCAAATGCTGCGCAAAGAAGCGCAGGATTTCGCACAGCCCCCATTTGTCGATCAAAGTTGCAATACTGGTTATTGTCCGTGAGATGGATTACGACTCGCTGATCGAACGATCGGAGTAACAAGTGTGACGGCCATCCGATGGACTCGCTGATCAACGCCGCAGCGCACGCCCTTGCGACAGGTGATACTCTCGGCGCCTTGAAACGGGTGGCGCTGCGTGATGACGCGCCCGCCCTTGCACTGCGCGGCATCGCCATGGCGCAACTTGGCGAATTCCCGCGCGCCCGGGCCCTGTTGCAGAGCGCGGCGCGGGCATTCGGCGCAAAAGAGGAAAAAGCCCGCGCGCGATGCATCGTCGCCGAAGCGGAAATTGCACTCGTCTCGCGCGATTTGGGGTGGCGTGTAAAGGCACTGGACATGGCGCGGGCAACACTCGAAGCCCATGGCGATCAGGTCAATGCCGCCCATGCACGGACCGTGGATATTCGGCGGCTACTTCTGGTCGGTCATGTCGACGCGGCCGAACGCGCCCTCGCCAAACTTGATCCCGCGCCGCTGCCGGCAACGTCGAGAGCGGCGCTCGCGCTGGTGGCTGCCGGAATTGCCATCCGGCGCCTGAACACGTCTGCAGCGCGCGAGGCACTCACGCGGGCCGAGAAAGCTGCGGCTGAAGCGAAGATTCCCGCCCTCATCGCGGAGGTCGAGCAGGCCTCCCATGTCCTGAAAACACCCGCCGCCCGTCTGATCCAGCGCGGCGAGGAACGTCCCCTCTTGCTGGAGCAGATCGAAACGCTGCTCGCATCCGGAGTGCTGGTCGTCGACGCGTGCCGGCATGTCGTTCGGGTCGGGGATCGGGTGATATCACTCGCCACGCGACCGGTTTTGTTCGCGCTGGCCCGCGCGCTGGGCGAAGCCGCGCCCGGAGACGTGCCAAGAGCCGCGCTCCTCGCCCGTGCATTCGGGGCAAAGCATGCGGATGAATCGCATCGCGCCCGCCTGCGGGTCGAAGTCGGCCGGTTGCGCGAGGAACTGCGAATGTTGGCCGATGTGTCCGCAACAGCGCGGGGCTTTTGCATGACACCGCTCGACGCCAGTGGCATCGTTGTCCTTGCGCCGCCCATGGAGGAAGCGCATGGCGCGGTTCTCGCCTTTCTTGCCGATGGCGAGTCATGGTCGAGTTCAGCTCTGGCAATTGCCCTGGGGGCCAGTTCCCGGACCGTTCAGCGTGCCCTTCTGATACTTGCGGAAGCGGGCAAGGTGCAATCATTCGGTCGCGGACGCGCCCGCCGCTGGATCAGTCCGCCCGTGCCGGGTTTCCCGACAATCTTGTTACTCCCCGATCTCCTGCCAAGTGATTAGGGTCAGGAGGAAATATTCAGCAGTCAGGTGACAAGGATGAAATTATGAAACAATCTGCCAAAATTCTCCGCGAATATGGCCCGTTTCCCGGCACTGACCAGGTGGCCGGGGTTACCTTCGATGGCCGGAATGTCTGGTTTGCATCGGGAGAACGGCTGAATGCCCTTGATCCGGCGAGCGGCACCGTGTTGCGCTCCTTTGACATCGCCGCGCACGCCGGAACCGCTTTCGATGGCCAATATCTCTTCCAGATTGCCGAAGATCGCATCCAGAAGGTCGACCCGGAGACAGGCAACGTGCTCTCGACAATCCCGGCGCCCGGCGGCGGCGGCGATTCAGGGCTTGCATGGGCAGAAGGGACGCTCTGGGTCGGGCAGCACCAGGGCCGGAAAATCCACCAGATCGATCCGCAGACAGGCGCTATTCTGCGCACCATCGAGTCCAAGCGCATGGTCACCGGGGTGACCTGGGTTGACGGCGAACTCTGGCACGGCACGTGGGAACAAGATCAGAGTGATGTCAGGCGCATCGATCCAGCGACCGGCAATGTCCTGACCATTCTCGACATGCCTTCAGGCACCGGCGTGTCGGGGCTCGAGTCCGACGGCGGCGATCAGTTTTTCTGTGGCGGCGGCAAAAGCGGTAAAGTGCGCGTTGTCGCGCGGCCCAGATAACACGGCGGGGCGAACAACGGTTTGCACCGCCTGCATGGCATGGGCTTTCGGCAACAGCCAGTAAAATGGAGAGAGCAATGAGCAATGCTTCGTATCGCTGGGTAATCGTTGCAGCCGGCGGCTTGCTGGGCTGTATGGCCATCGGCGCCATGTTTTCCCTCCCGGTTTTCCTCCAGCCCATTGCCCGGGACACCGGCTGGTCCGTCACCGGCGTGTCAGGCGCCATGACGATCGGGTTCATCGCCATGGCATCGGCTAGCATGCTGTGGGGGAACCTGTCCGACCGCTTCGGCGCCCGTCCCGTGGTGCTGACGGGATCGGTGCTGCTGACAGCAAGTCTGGCGCTGGCCAGCCGGGCTACGTCGCTTGTCGAGTTTCAACTGGTCTTCGGCCTGCTTGTCGGCGCCGCGACCGCGGCGATCTTCGCGCCGATGATGGCATGCGTCACCGGCTGGTTCGACACCCAGCGCAGCCTTGCCGTGTCTCTTGTTTCGGCGGGCATGGGAATGGCGCCGATGACCATGTCCCCGCTGGCGGCATGGCTTGTTTCGATTCATGGCTGGCGGACATCCATGCTGATCATCGCTGCGGTTGCTGCCGCCGTGATGATTCCCGTCGCCCTCCTGGTGCGCCGCCCGCCGGCCGCCGACATGGGAAATACCCTGACGCTGCAGGACGCAGAGCCGCAGTCATCCATGTCGATCGGGCAAGCCATCCGGTCTCCTCAGTTCATCATCCTGCTGCTGACCAATTTCTTTTGCTGCGCCACCCACTCCGGCCCCATTTTCCACACCGTGAGTTACGCGGTCAGCTGCGGAATCCCGTTGATCGCAGCGGTTACGATCTACAGCCTGGAGGGGCTGGCAGGCCTTGGCGGCCGGGTTGTCTTCGGTGTTCTCGGTGATCGCTTGGGCGCCAAGCGCGTGCTCGTCGGCGGGCTGCTGCTCCAGGCGTTCGGGGCGCTGGCCTATGTCTTCGTGCGGGAACTTGCCGGGTTTTATGCGGTGGCCGCACTATTCGGCTTCATCTATGCCGGTGTCATGCCGCTCTATGCCGTACTGGCGCGCGAGAATTTCCCGATGCGCATGATGGGCACCATCATCGGCGGAACAGCCATGGCCGCCAGTTTGGGCATGGCAACGGGTCCGTTGGCCGGAGGTTTGATCTACGACACATTCGCCAGCTACGAATGGCTCTATATCGGAGCCTGGGCTATCGGTATCGGCGCATTCCTGATCGCCCTGACATTCAGGCCGTTTCCGCAAGCCCAGCCTGTTCCCGGGTTTCAGCGGTAATTGGCACCCGTTGCCGACAAAGCCTTGGCCATTTCGGTGGTTGGCATCCAGCCATCTTCTTCGTAAATCGGCCGTCCGGCAACCGTCGCATGCAGGATGGCATAGGTGATCCCCCGCGCCAGAAACGCGCTCTCCGCTTCTTTCATCAATCGGCGAGCAATTCCCCGCCCCCGGTATTCAGGCTCCACGAAGACATTGAGGACATAGCCGCGTCGGGAGTCCATCGGATGGGCGGGGTGCGGAGGCCAATCGATTTCCATCAGCCCCACGGCACCAACCGGGCAACCGTCGTCCTCGGCGACGAAACCGAAATAGGACCCGGCGGTCAAACGTACCGCAAGCCATTGCCGGAAGGGTTCCGCCATGAGTGTCAAAACATCCTGAGCCCGACCGGCCTCAAGAAACATCCTCTCCCGGTGCTGGCATATCAAATCAAGATCAGTGGCAATGATGGGGCGCGTACGCATGATTGGCCTTTTCAACAACAACGGAAACGTCAAAGACCGGACCATCCGAATCCGGGTTCCATCAACCATCAGAAGTTTAATATTTTGCGATTCCCGTTTGCCGATGGCGCTGATTGTCTTTCCAGCGGGTCGGCTCCCCGGCCAAGGTTTGCTTATTGGGAGCAGTATCCTAGGTCGTACACTCATAAATCTGATTGAAATGGTATGAGGCCATTTGTTTGGTTACAAGGAGCAAAGGCGATGGCAATGTGGTTCATTGTCGAGTCTTTGCGACGATGGAGCCGGGCAAATGGACCATATCCTTCGGACGCCGAAACGGCTGCAAGCTGCAGTGTCGAGCCGCTCGGCCGGGGGAAAGGCCCCGCCCTTCGCATCTCTCCTTGCATCTTCTTGCCGTTTCAGGCGCCATTTCGATCAGATTTATGAGTGCACGACCTAACCTGTCCCCGCTTCAAATGAGTCCCATGGAGATGTAGGGCATGCGAATCATGAGCCTCAACGGCTGGGGCGGCAAGCTGCACGAACCGTTGATATCCTATCTCCAAACGGATCAGCCGGATATTCTATGCCTGCAGGAGGTGGTCCACAGTCCCGCGACCAGGGAAGATTGGCTCTTGTATCGCGACGGGGATCATGTCCTGCCCCAGCGCGCGAATTTTTTCCGCGATGTTGCGGCCGCACTTGCCAACCATACGGCCATATTCTGTCCGGCAGCCCAGGGCGTATTGTGGAACGGTGATCAGCCGGTGCCCTCGCAGTGGGGGCTCGCGACGTTCGTGCGGAACTCCCTGCCGGTTACGGCGCAGGCACAGGACTTCGTGCACAAGGGGTTTTCGCCGCATGGCTATGGCGATCATCCGAGGTCGCGGTCTGCGCATGCAATCCGGGTTTACGACTATGCGCGCGACCGGATGGTCGCCATCGTCCATATGCACGGGCTGCGCGATGTCAACGGGAAGATGGATACGCCCGAACGGCTGGCGCAGGCCCGCAGGCTGAAGCAACTGGCATCCGGGATTGCCGCGCCGGGTGACCCGCTGATCGTGTGCGGCGATTTCAATGTTGAACCCGGAAGCGAGACCTTTGCGGTGCTCGCCGAGATAGGCCTGACGGATCTGGTCACGGCCGGAGGGTTCAACGGAACCCGCAGTTCGCATTATCGCAAGCAGGGACGGTTCGCCGATTACATGCTGGTGAACCAGAACGTCGAGGTTCGGGAGTTCACGGTGGTGACGGCACCGGAAGTGTCGGACCACTGTCCCTTGATCCTTGAAATATGAGCGGCGATGTCATCCCTTCCCCAGGCAGCACAATCCAGAACACCGCTCCGTTGTCATTGCGGGCATGGAGTGTACCGCCCGACCGCTCAAGCAACCGCGCGCACAGCGAAAGACCGAGGCCCATGCCGTTCTCCTTGGTCGTGAAGAACGGACGGAACAGGTTTTTCAGGACCTCGTCGGATAGTCCCGGGCCGTTATCAGCAATTTCGATGATATTGACCGTATCCTGACTGAACGTCCTTATGGGGATCCTCTTGCGGTCATGCCTGCATTCGGACAAGGCATCGACAGCATTCCGCAGAAGATTGTGAATGACCTGTTCGAGCTCAATGGCACCCACAACCGATTTTGGCGAGGGAGTGGCAAAATCCATCGAAACCTCGATATTCTGTTCGCTGAGTTTCACCCGCAGCAGCTCGACCATGTTCACGATGAACGGGTTGAGCTCCTGCAACATGGGTTGAATATCGTTCCCGACAATGTAATCGCGCATTCTGTGGAGGATTTTGCCGGCACGTTGAGCCTCGCGAACATTGGCGGCGAGCGCTTGCTTGAGGCTGCCGTCCCTGTTCCCGGCTTCCCCCTTCTCCAGGAGAATGAGTCCCGCCTGGCTCTGGCTGAGCAAAGCGGTAAGGGGCTGTGCGAGTTCGTGGGCAATGCCTGAGGCCAATTCACCAACGGCATTGACCCGCGAGGCCTGGAACAAACGGTTTTCATGCCGGAGCACCTCCATTTGCCTGCGGGCGGACTGCTCAGCCTCTTGCGCTTGCGTCAATGCCGCGCGCTGGCGCCTCAGCAAATGAAATGCGTAAAGCGCAGCGAAGCCAAAGATCGACAAGGGGACGATCATCCGCCAATCAAACACGTCGCCAAATGCAACATGCTTGTCGAAATGAATATAAACCCGGGAATCATCGTCTGGACGAAGGGGGATTCGCGGCACATCTGCTGTCAACCACGGCATGTATCCGGTAAAAAGTCCGTGCGTATGAGGGTTTCGCACATAAACGGATCTGCCTCCAAGGCGAACCTGAAGTTCTATTGCCTCCGGCAAAGAGATCGATTGAACCGCCTTTGCCACATCATGGATCACCACAATGGCTACAGGCGTCCGGCCATTCATTGCTTTTGTCGCAAACAAAACATGCTCGGCTAAGTGAGGCATCGCATAGGCAACCGTTTCCCCTTCAGGCTGGCGCGCCACGGCACGCATGATTGCAGGCAGATCTGCTTCTCCCGGCTTGCCGGTCGCGGAAGGAACACTGATCCATTCAGTCAGTTCGGACTGACCGGGTCTCATCTCAAAAAGCTGGATTCTATCCAAAAAAGCATAGGCCTTCATAATGCCCGTGGCCACATGGATAAAAGAGGGCTCCGTGTCTCCGTCGGGCAATTGCAAAACAAGTTCCAGCAGCGTGACACTTGCACGCCTCTGCGAATAGTGATTTGTCAGTTCTATTGCCAATCGCGACCGGTCTTCAGCAAAATCGTTCCGCAGCTTGGTCAGGGATATCGCAGCAACGACAATCAGGATCACAATTTCAATCGCGATCCATTGAAAGAGAAACGTCCTGATCGGGATTGATTTCATCATCATTGCACCAAATGTGGCTGTCCAAATCCGCTGTATTCACCTGACAGGTCCAGGATCATGGAATCATAGCATATTATCAGGCTGGATATGATGCCCCCGGCACACCGGTGCAAAGAGCGCAATCCGCCGTTCTTTACGGTGACAGAAAATGCTATGTGAATAGAACTTAACCATGCGCGTCTTCCAGACTGGCCACGCAATCCTGTTTATCCGCGCAACAATGACGAGCGATATTCCGAATTCAAATCCGAGAGGCAGGATTGATCGTATGACATCGCGGTACCCCATCTATCTGATCGATGATGACGATACGGTAAGAGAAGGTCTGTCGCTGCTCTTTCGGGCCAGCGACATGGCCGTCCGGACCTTCGTTGACGCCAACTCTTTCCTGGAAAAAGTCGATCGGAACAAGCCGGGATTCCTGCTGGTGGATCTGAAAATGCCGCAGGTGAATGGCCTTGAGCTGCATCAACAGCTTGTTGCACGGGGAATCCGCTGGCCATTGGTCATTTTGACCGGACATGGTGATGTTGCGGCCTGCCGCGCAGCCTTTCAGGTCGGTGTCATGGATTTTCTCTCCAAACCCATTGATGCCGATACCCTGTTTGCAACCATCCGTGCGATGGAACGATTGCTCGACACCGCGCTCGAGCGGCAACAGGACGAGGCCTTGCTTGCGACACTGACGCCGCGCGAAAGCGAGATCCTCAACATGATCTGCCGCGGCTTCGACACGAAGGGCATCGCCAATGCCCTCGGCATATCGCCCCGGACTGTCGACGCCCACCGCGTGAATATCTCGACAAAACTTGGCACGACGTCCGTTGTCGAATTCGTTCGCATGACGATGGGTGGATGATGGCAATGGGATATGGCGGAGGGGGTGGGATTCGAACCCACGGTAGGCTCTCACCTACGCCGGTTTTCAAGACCGGTGCCTTAAACCGCTCGGCCACCCCTCCTTAACCGCACTCGGTATTCCATCGCTGCGGGCCGGTTATCCCGCTGCCTGTACTCAAGCTGGTCGGAGGCCTTTATAGCCATTCGCATTGCCGCGTCAACCGGCTCCCGGGCAGTGTTGCACTTTCATTGCAACGCATATCGGTGCACGTGATTTTGCCCGCTGCTGCGAAAGGCCGTCGGCGGCGCTGGATGAAGGTCAGCGCCACCGACGAAGCAAGCCCTGGTCAGGAGCTCGCTTTTGGGGAAATTCTGCTATTTGCCGGATCGCCGTGCACCGCCAGACCCATCAACGAAAAAGATCGGAAAACCTGAAAGCCCGCATCGCGTTGCAGATTCTCACCGGAAACGGCATGACACGGAATAATATGTGTTCCCGTTGCGATGATCGGGTTTTGTTCCAGGACTATGCCAAGGCATTCCTGGAATCGGGTCAGGCAGCGTTTCAAATCCACCTGGTTGTTTCTCTCCACCTGTTTCGAACCGGCTCTTGCGGCGTTACGGGAAGAGTTACTCAATATTTACAGTGTGTCAGCCCCGTCCGCTTATGTGCAAACTCGATCTGTCGCAGTTTTGCGACAAATCAAGGCAAAAAAATCAACTGCCGTTCAGGAAAGGCCGAGGCGCTTCAGCTTGCGGTGCAGGGTCGCCCGGCTGATACCCATATCGGCCGCGGCAGCGGATACGTTGCCGCCGCTCCGGGCCAGCGCCCTTTGAATCGCACCGCGTTCGGCCATGGCAAAATCGCGCGCCGCCGACTGGTGCTGCCCCAACAGATCAGCCGCCGGCAACGGAGCGGCGAGCGAGGCGTCGGTCAGACCGAGCAGCTGGCGCGCCGAGCGCGATGCACCGATCACCAGGTCATCCTCGTCGACGGCGATCAGCGCGTTCAAAGCCCGTTCGCTCATCCAGTTGTCACCGGGCGGCGCCAGGACAATGCGAGCTTTCGGGAAAGCAAGCCGGAAATTTTCCGCCTCCACGCGCCTGGCCGCATCAGTTACGGCTATCGATATCAGCTTGACGAAATCGTCCGTCAGGTCGTGGCGCGCGGAGGATACATCGATAACGGCGGCCAGACGGCCGCGATGATCGAAGATGGGGGCAACCGTGCAGGATAAGGCAGTGTTTCTGCTGCGGAAATGCTGGTCGCGATGGATGGTCAAAGCCCGCTGCTCGGCAATGGCCGTACCGATGCCGTTGGTTCCCTCGGATTCCTCGCTCCACACCGCGCCGGTCCACAGACCCATCCGGTAAAAGGCTTCGTCGTCTGCCACACAGCCGCGCCGGTCAACCGGGATACTGTTCTTGTCGGCCAGCAGTATGCAGCACCCTGCACCGCCGACGGCGGCATAAAGCCGGTCGAGACTGGTCTGGGCCGTCATGATGAGGGAGCCGAGCCGTTCCCGCGCCTGGTTGAGCTCATGTTCGGTCAACACGTTCGGCCCCTTTCCTTCGACAGGATTGAGGCCATAGAGACGCATGGACCGCCGCCATGACGCGATAAGTGCCGATTGTGCAGCAGCGCTGCCCGACGAAAGCGCTGATTCAATATATTCAGCGTGCAAACCGCTCTGGAGCGTTACCATGGTCCCCTCCGAGGCCGAGTAGTGTGGTCCAGACTATTGTTGAGTGACGACCACGGTCAAGCCCACGCGGTCACCTATTACAGAACGACCTTTCCAGCAACAATGCGGGCAAACGACACGGTGCCTGCCCCGTCAGGCGTTCGCCGCCTGCAGGATTTTGGCTTTGCTTTGCTCGTGCTCGCGAATGTAATTGCGTGTCAGGGGAACGACGTCGTTTTTCTTTGCGAGCTGGAACTGGAAAATCACCAGGTCCTCATAGCGGAACGCCGACTCCGCCGCCGCGAGATAGAACTCCCACATCCGGCAGAAACGCTCGTCATAGAGCTGCGCCGCATCCTGCCAATGGGCCATGAACCGTTCGCGCCAGGCGGCCAATGTCGACGCATAGTGCAGGCGCAGAATTTCAATATCCGTGACCATCAATCCGGCTTTTTCGATTTCGGGCAATATCTCGGACATGGACGGTATGTAGCCGCCGGGGAAAATATACTTGTCGAGCCACGGCGTTGTGAATCCCGGCACGGCCGAACAACCGATCGTATGCAGCACCATGACACCGTTTTCGTCCAGAAGCTCTGCGCATTTGCGGAAAAACTGGCCGTAGGATGCGACGCCGACATGTTCGAACATGCCCACCGAAACAATCCGGTCAAATGTTCCGTTCAGGCTGCGGTAATCCTGCAGGGCGAAATTGACCCGATCGGGCTGGCTCTTTGTTCCCGGCCGATTTCTGGCAAATTCGAGCTGTTCCTCCGAAAGCGTGACGCCCAGCACGTTGCCCGAGGGCGCTTCAGCGGCCAGATGCAGCGCCAATCCGCCCCAGCCGCAGCCGATATCAAGTACCCGGCTGTCGGGCCGCAGCAGAAGCTTGGCCGCCAGATGCCGTTTCTTGGCCAGCTGCGCATCTTCCAGGCTTTGCTCCGGATGTTCGAAATAGGCACAGGAATACTGGCGGTCGGCATCCAGAAACAGGCCATACAACCGGCCGTCCAAATCATAGTGATGGGCAACATTGCGCTTTGACCGCGCCGGCAGGTTGCGATGACGGAAGCCCCGGAAGCGTGCGCGTAAAGCATCGATCACGCGTGTTGGCAGCGGATGTGTTTCATTTTGCGCCTCGCGCAGCACCAGGCAGAGAAAATCGTAGATCGTCCCCTGCTCGACGATAAAGCGTTCGTCCATGAACAGCTCGCCCAGCTGCATATCGGCGTCCATGAGAAAGGCCCATTGGGCGCGCTTGTCGGTAAAACGCACAATCACCGGATCGCCGCTGCCGTCGCCGAAGATCAGGCGGGCGCCGCTTGCTGTCAGGATTGTCAATGAACCCTGGGTGACGATGCGGGAGAAAGCGAAGCGAAGAATCCGGTCCACGGGCGAAAGAGGCATTCAGACACTCCTGAGGCGAAAGGTTTTCGGCTCGTAGCATGTGCCGATGATCGCAGGATTACGCGAACCTGAAGCCAAAATGAAATGGAAACGGTTTCAGTGCCGCCTCCGGAACGCGCTGTCACAGGGGGAGCGGCACTATACGGGCAGGCTTTGATGCAGCCTGTCGCTCATTGTCTTGATGGCATCCGGTGATTCGTGCCCGATCAGCATGAACGCGTGGGTATCGCTCGACCAGTACACGACATTCATCCCGTGGCGTCGTTCGGTATCCGCGGCCCTTGCTCCCTTGGAGGACTGGACAATACACAGTGCCATCGGCGCCTGTGCCGCATCCAGATAGGTAATCTGCCCCAGGGCCCTGCCCTCATAGGCCAGAATCTGAGCTCGCTTCAATACGGCGCCCGGCAGCTGCACGCGATCAGGCGTCAGCGAAAGGCCAAGTTGCGACCCGACATCCCGCAATTGCGCCGACTGTACCGCAACGTCCACGGGTCCATTGCCCAATGTCTCCCGGGTATAGAGCGACATGTATTGTGCGACCACCGCGCGCCAGTCACTACCCTCCTGATCGCCGTGCAGACTGGACCGCAGGCCGAGGAAGGTCCGGTCGACCGCCACACCGACGGCAATGAAGCCAATTGCCGCTGCCAGGAAACTCCGCCGATTCCAGCCGTTGACCAGTGATCTGACCGGCTCGGGCGGCGAAATGCCAGCCAGCATGGATTGCAGTTTTTCCGCTGGTGCCTTGTCAAGCAGCGGATCGAAGGCATTCTTGAAGGGCAAGTTGCTCGAGGCGAGAAAATGCAGACGGTCGGCGACGGCCTCGTCGCTCTCGATCAGACCTTCGACCTGCCGGCGTGTATCCGGATCAAGTTCGCCATCGAGATAGGCCACCAGCATTTCATCGTTTTTCATCGTGTTGTGGTTGGGGTCGGTCATTGCGCGCTCCCCTCTTGCCTGCCCTGACCGGCGGATGCTGCAAGCTTCGCGCGCGCAGCTGCCAGCCGGCTCATGACCGTACCGATGGGAATGTCCAGGAGTTCGGCCACCTCGCGATAGGAAAGCTCCTCGACATAGGCGAGGAAGACCACCGTCCTTTGCGCCTCCGGCAGGGCCTGGACCTGGCGCAGAACCTGATTGGCAAAGATATGCGTCTCGGTGTCCCTCGCCCCGTCGAAAACCAGGGTTTCATCGGCATCGACAAAGCCCTGCCCCATCCGCACGCGGCGCGACCGGACTTCGTTGAGCCAGATGGAATGAAGAATGGAAAACAGCCAGCGATCAAGCCGCGTGCCATGCGCAAACTGGTTTGCCCGCTCCAACGCGCGCACACAGGTTGCCTGCACCAGATCGTCGGCCACATCGCGCTGGTGAGACAACACCACCGCATAGCGCCAAAGCCGCGTAAGGTGTTGGGAAAGTCCCGTCCGGATTTCCTGCTCGTTTGCGATGGTCGCCTCCGCATCGGACCGGGCAACACGGTCCGATGACTCCTTGCTACGCTTTGACTGACTATAAGCAGGAACCGTTGGATATGCGACAGGCATGATGAATCCGCTTTGAATTGTCATGATTGCTCGCCGGTTCGCTGGTTCGCGGCGCTCACTTCCTTACAGCTTGGACGGATTCTCGATGGCTTCCGCCAGATCGCGATATTCCTCGCAACCGGTTCCGCAAATACCTCTGATCTTGGTCAGCTGATCCTTGGCAAGATCAAGATGACCTTTGATGACATAGGCCTCGCCGAGATATTCGCGCACTTTGGCGTATTGGGGGTCGAGCTCAACGGATTTCATGTAATAGCCGATCCCTTCGTCCGTGCGGCCCAGCTTGCGGGTGGCATAACCACGGTAATTCAGGGCGACGGCGGTATTGGGATTCTTCAGCGTATCGAGGACGCCAAGCGCTTCTTCATAACGGCCGGCCTCTGCCAGTGCGAAGGCATAATTCGTCAGATCGGAATCCGGAAGCAGGCTGCCCTGCTGCTTGACGCATTTTTGCGCTTTCGAGCTCCAGACTTCGCCCTTCGGGCAGGTCGGCGTCGCGTTCGAGTCGCCACCGCCGCCTCCAGCCGCATATACAGGACCGGAAATGACTGCACCTGCAAGGCATGCGCCGAGCAGGACGACCGGATAAATCCGGCCAACGGAGGGGAATTTTCCTATGTTGAACATCACGTTTTCTCCTGAAGCAAAGGGACTGCGATGGGAGAACACGCGGGATATCCGCTTTATTCGGCACGCCGGGAAATATTCTTTAAAATCCAACAGTCGGAAAGCAAAAAATCCACCCAGAATTGTCCGTTTTATCCTGGTCGGCACTTAAAATTGCCGGCACCGCTTTCTATATGCGGGTGGCGCGCTGAAAATTGGCTGGTGCGTAACAGGAGAAATTTATGTCTGGTACTGCTTCCCGCATCATTCGCATCGTTGTGTTGCTCGTTCTGGCCTTGGCTGTCACGCTGAGTGCATTTGATATCGCCGACGCAAGGCGGGCGAGCGGCGGATTTGGCAGCCGCGGCACGCGCACGTTCGATGCGCCCGCAGCCACCCGGACAGCACCGTCGCCTGCCGCGCCGATTGAACGGACAATGACCCCGCGCCCGCAAACGAACCAGCCCTCGGCCATGCAGCCGCAGGCAGCCGCCCCGCGCCCCGGTTTCTTCAGCGGTTTTGGCGGTTCCATGCTGGGCGGCCTGCTGGTCGGCGGTTTGATCGGTACACTGCTCGGTCACGGTTTCGGCGGCGGCTTCGGTTTCCTCGGCATGCTGCTGCAGATCGGCCTGGTGATTGGCGCGATCATGCTGGCCATGCGGTTTTTCGCCCAGCGCCGGCAGTCGCCTCTTGCCGCTTCGGGTCCGGTATCCGGCCAGGGTTTTGGCCGGCAGGCTGACCCGTCCGCATCTCCCTCATTCCGTATTCCGACCGTTGGAGCGGCGATGGGTTCCGGTTCTTCCCAGCCTTCCCAGAACGCGAGGCCGGCACAAGCCTCCGCATCGACCGATGAACTCGGCCTGACACAGTCGGACCTCAATCAGTTCGAGCAGCTTCTGACCAGGGTGCAGACCGCCTACGGGACGGAAAATTATGCCGAACTGCGTTCCCTCACCACGCCGGAAGCCATGTCCTATCTGGCGGAAGAACTCGGGGAGAATGCAACCAAGGGCGTGCGCAACAGCGTTTCCGACGTCAAGCTGCTCCAGGGCGATATCGCTGAATCTTGGCACGAGAACAATGCCGATTACGCCACGCTGGCAATGCACTATTCCAGCATCGATGCGATGCTCGACCGGACGACGGGCCGTCTTGTCGATGGCGACAACACCAGGCCGACCGAAACCACGGAGGTGTGGACCTTTGTGCGCAAGGACGGCTCGGAATGGAAGCTGTCAGCCATTCAGGCGGCTTGATCCGGTCACCTGCCATTGATCTGAACAACGGCGCAGAAGCGAGGCTTCTGCGCCGTTGTTGATTCCGCGGACTGTTGCCGCTTTTACTGCTTTACGACGTGCCAGACGCTGCCGACGCCGTCACCGCCGGTCTCGCCTTCCTTTGCATCCTTGGCAAAAGTGTAGAGCGGCTTTCCATCGTAAGCCCACATATCCTTGCCATCGGCGGCTTTGACGAGCGACCACTTGCCTGCGGCCTTCGCTTTGGCATCGGCGTGGAAAGCCGGCCATTTTTTCAGGCAGTCCGTATCGCAATTGGATTTGCCCTTGGCATCCTTGTCGAACGTATAGAGCGTCATGCCTTTTTCGGTGGCGAGCACCTTTCCGGCTTTTGTTTCAACCATCTTTGCCGGCTCAGCGGCAAATGCTGTCAGGGTCGTGGCAGCCAGAAGACTCATTGCTATCAGCAGTGTTTTCATCGATTTCACTCCCTCATCGGTTTGACCGGCGACACGCCAGCAATACCCATTTTACGCGAATGTACTTCGCGGTTCATGACGGTGCGACCCATTCTGATCCGAATTGAGGCACAAGAGAAGAACCCGCGAACAACAATTGAGACGATTGGTAACGAAGTGAAAACAGCGTAATGATTGTTTCAATCCAGTGTAGGCTGGAACCCGGTCGCCTGCAAAAAACCGAGATTCCGGCCTATCCGCCACCCGTTACTGCCCCAAATGCTGTTTTCCAGCATTCAAACGATGATCTGAACAATGCGATTGCTGCTTATTGAAGATGATACGATGCTCGGCTCCTCGTTGAAGAAGGCGCTGGAAAAGCATGCCTATGGCGTCGACTGGATGCAGGACGGTGAAACCGGGCTCGCAGCCATGCAGGATTCGAGCTTTGCTGTTGTCGTTCTTGACATCAACTTGCCCAGGATGAGCGGACTTGAAGTGCTCAGGGCGACCCGGCGCGACAAGAATCTTGTTCCCATTCTGCTTTTGACCGCCCGCGATACCCCGCTGCACAAAGTGGAAGGCCTCGACAGCGGCGCCGACGATTATCTGGTGAAGCCTTTCGATCTCGATGAACTGCTTGCCCGCTTGCGCGCCCTGGTTCGCCGCAGCGAGGGCCGTGTCGACACGATCCTGAGATGCGCCGACGTCGAAGTCGATCCCGCAGCCAAGGTCGTGCGCAAGGCTTCAAACCAGGTGATGATGACCGCCAAGGAGTTCCAGCTGCTGAAGCTCCTGATGGAACGCGCCGGCAAATACGTCACAAAAAGCGATATCGAGTATGCGCTGTACAGCGCCGAGAGTGCGGTCGAGAGCAATACGACCGAAGTCACGATCTATAATCTGCGCAAGAAACTCGGCAGCGATTTCATCAAATCCATCCGGGGCGTGGGCTACATGGTGGACGCATGAGCAGGCCTACCCTTACCCGCAATCTGTTCTTTCGCGTTACGCCGACGATCCTCATCACCATGGCCATCATCGGCGGTTTTGCATTCAACAGCGCCACGCGTGAAATCAACAATGTCTACGACGCACAATTAATCAATGATGCCAATGTCCTGTGGATGCTTCTTCACAATCAGTTTGATGAAACGGGAGACGCCCCGCCCAAGCAGATCGCCGATATCGATTTCAACATGGGCAATCAGCTTGCGCTGAACGAGGACGCGGATGACTATGCCGACGCGCATATGTTCCGGGCATGGAAGGACAACAAGATCGTCCTTTTCTCCGGGTCGACGTTTCCGGCTGAAATCCCCTTGCAGCGCGCCGGCTTCACCAATGTTCCCTATGACAGCGAACTTTGGCGGATTTACTCCCTGCCGATCCCCGAAACGCATGTTGTGATCGAGGTGGCGGAAAAGGTCGCCATGCGCCAGACGCTGGTGTCGAACATCCTGCTCAACCTTATCTTCCCTCTGCTGATCCTCATCCCGTTGATCGCACTGTTGATATGGTTTGGCATCAACAGCGGCCTCAGCACCATCCGCATGCTGGTGCAGCAGATCCGCAGCCGCTCTCCGGACGACCTTTCAGCCATTCCGGTCGATACGCTGCCAAGGGATCTGTCTCCCCTCGGCCGCTCGATCAACCAGTTGCTCGAGGATCTCGATGATTCGCTCAAAGCGGAACGGCGCTTTGCCGATCATGCCGCCCATCAGTTGCGCACGCCGCAGGCGGCATTGAAGCTTCTGCTGCAAATGCTGGCCCAGGCTGACAACGAGAAGGAGCGGCAGGCTATCATCGCCGACCTTATCATCAGCAATGAAAGGGCCACCTATCTGATCGAGCAGTTGCTGCGTGCCGCCCGCGTCGGTCATCAGCCCATGCAATTGCAGGACGTACCGCTGTACAGCAGCGTGGCATCCGTCGTTGCCGAAATGGGAAATCTGATAACGGCAAAGCAGCTGGACATGTCGCTCGACGGTGACGAGAAGGCGCTGGTGCGGGCCGATGAGCCCCTGCTTCGTCTCATGATCAGCAATCTCATCGAAAATGCGGTAAAATATACGCCCGGTGCCGGCAAGATACGCGTGGCGATCACGGTGGCCAACAATTACTGGCGCCTGTCCATTTCAGACAGCGGGCCCGGTATCGCCGAACATCACCGGGAGGCCGTATTCCAGCGATTCTATCGTATTGATACGCCGCAGATCGAGGGAACCGGGCTGGGCCTGACGATCGTTGCCGATATCGTCAAGCGCCTGTCCGGCACGATTGCATTGAAATCCCCAGCTTCCGGAAAGGGTCTTCTCGTAGAAGTGCTTCTACCAAAAGCATAATTTCGCTTCCACACGACTGCTCTGTCTGCCCTCCCTCGATTTCAGTTTGGCATCATCTTCGCATAATTTAGCGATCATCCATCGATGCTAGAAGCTCCTCACGTTCGCACGAGGAGTGTCTGCATGCATGTATTTTGTGATTTTGACGGGACCATTTCGCTTGAGGACGCTACCGATTTCATTCTTGAACGATTAGCCAGCCCTGCCTGGGAAGATATCGAACAGCAATGGAAGCAGGGCCTCATTGGTTCCGCTGAATGCATGGCACGCCAGATTGCCCTGATCGAAGCAACGCATCAGGAACTGGACAGCGCGCTTGATGACATCGCCATTGATCCAACCTTCCCTGCCTTTATCGACTTCTGCTGGGCACAGGGCATTCCGGTCACGATCATCAGCGACGGTGTCGATTATTTCATCAAGCGCATCCTTGCCCGGCACAAGCTCGATTATCTCCCGGTCATCGCCAACAAGCTGACGATCTCCGGCGTGAATGGTCACACCCGCTATGAACTCAGTTCACCGTACAGCGATATCGATTGTTCGTCGGCCGCCGGTGTCTGCAAATGCCGTTCCGTCGAGGCCTTCGATACGCGTGTCTATATCGGCGACGGCCGCTCCGATTTCTGCGTCTCCGACAAGCCGGAACTGGTCTTCGCCAAGGACAAGCTGGCCGAGTTCTGCACGGAACAAGCCATTCCGTTCGTCGGCTACGAGAACTTTTCCGATCTTACCCAGAGCCTGAAGAATGCGCTCCCCGGCTTCAACCGCCATCACGAGAGCGCTCCCCGTTACGCCACGGCGTAAAAATGCAACAGAAGAGAATCTTCATGAAAACCAACCTTGCCATCGAGCAGAATGACAATGCTGCCCCCAAGCAGATCTCCGAAGCCGAACTTCGCGCCCTTGAGCAGGAATATTGCTCGCATGGCGATACGGTTCACTATACCGATCATCCGATGTTCTTCGACCGGTGCGAAGGCTCCTATGTCTACGACGCCACGGACACCCCGTTCCTCGACCTGCAGATGTGGTATTCGGCGGTCAATTTCGGCTACCGCAATCCGCGCCTGAACGCCGCGGCGCATCGCCAGCTGGATACCCTTCCTCAGGTTGCCTCACAGTACCTGCATCGCGAAAAGGTTGAACTGGCCGCCATGATCGCCAAGGATGCCGAGCGCAAGTTCGGTGCCAAGGGCCGTGTTCATTTCAACGTCGGCGGTTCACAGGCCGTTGAAGACTCGCTCAAGCTGGTTCGCAACTATACCGGCGGCAAGAGCCTGATGTTCGCCTTCGAGGGTGGTTACCACGGCCGCACGCTCGGTGCATCCGCGATCACCTCGAGCTATCGCTATCGCCGCCGCTACGGTCATTTCGGCGACCGCGCCCAGTTCATCGAATTCCCCTACCACTTCCGCGGCCCCAAGGGCATGAGCAAGGAAGAGTACGGTCATTACTGCGTTCAGAAGTTCGCCCGCCTGTTCGAAAGCGAATACAACGGCGTGTGGGACCCGAAGACCGGCAAGGCCGAATACGCCGCATTCTATGTCGAGCCGATCCAGGGCACAGGCGGCTATGTCATTCCGCCGATGAATTTCTTCAAGGAACTCAAGAAGGTCCTCGATGATCATGGCATTCTGCTCGTGGTCGACGAAATCCAGATGGGCGTCTACCGCACAGGCAAGCTGTGGTCGATCGAACATTTCGGCGTGACACCCGATGCACTCGTGTTCGGCAAGGCAATCACCAACGGCCTCAACCCACTGTCCGGCGTCTGGGCCAAGGAAGAATTGATCAATCCCGGCATTTTCCCGCCCGGCTCCACCCATTCGACCTTCGCCAGCAACCCGATGGGTACCGCTGTTGCCCTCGAAACCATGAAAATGCTCGAAGAAGAAGACTTCGGCGCAGCCGTCATGGAAAAGGGTGCCTATTTCCTCGATGGTCTGAAAGAGCTGCAGAAGCGTCATCCCACCATCGGCGACGTGGACGGCCTCGGCCTCGCGCTGCGTGTCGAAATCTGCAAGGAAGACGGCTTCACGCCCGACAAGGCAACGCTCGACTGGATGGCCGATGAAGGCATGAAGGGCGATCTGGTCGTCGGCAACAAGAAGTACGGTCTCGTGCTCGATGTTGGCGGCTACTACAAGAACGTCATCACCTTGGCACCAAACCTGCTGATTACCCGTGAGGAAATCGACCTGGCGCTCACCCTGCTCGATCAGCTTTTCACGCGCGCCGCCAAGAGATAATCGGATGCAACTCCTCCTTCTTCACCTTGATGATGCGTTGGAGTTGCAACCCGACTTCGTGCGCGCCTGTATGCGAACCGGCGCGCGCCAGATCCACGCGGAAGACCACGGCCTGATGGTTCGTCTGTGGGGCCACCAGACAGCCATCGATGCCCTCGACGGCTGTCTTTCCCGGCAAATGGTTGGCGATCAGAAGAAGCCGCATCTGTGTTTCATGGGATCGGGCGATTTCCATCATGTCAGTGCCCTTCTGGTCGCGGCCGCCCTTGAAAACAATCCGGGCCCGGCAACGCTCATTCATTTCGACAATCATCCGGACTGGGTGCATTTCGGCAATGGCATGCATTGCGGCTCGTGGATCAACCGCGCCCTGCAGCATCCCGGCCTTGAGAAGATTGTGACAATCGGCGTCTGCAGCGACGATCTGACCAATCCCGAACGCAAGGGGGCCAACCTGTCCCTGCTGCAGCAGGGACAACTGGAACTTTATCCCTATAGCCATGCGCCAAGCCGGGTCCGCAAGGAGTATGGCAGTGGTGCCAGCTACGAGCAGAAAAACGGTGTCTTGAGCTGGAAGACGATTTCGGAGATCGGTGAAGACAATTTCATCGGTCAGCTGTTGTCGCGCATCAAGACTGAGGCCGTGTACCTCACCATCGACAAGGATGTGCTGGTGCACGATGATGCCATCACCAATTGGGACCAGGGACACATGCGTCTGCCCTATGTGCTGTCTCTCATCACCGAGATCAGCAAGCGCCACCGGATTATCGGTGCTGATGTGACCGGTGACTATTCGACGCCGTCCTATGCAGGCAACTTGTGGACGCGCTTCACCAAGCGTGCGGAAATCTTCATCGACCAGCCGCACACGACGCCCGACCCGGTGCTTACAACCAATATCAACAGTGCTGCGAACCATGCATTGCTGGAAGTCCTGTCGGAGGCCATGGGATGACCGGCACCCTCACCCCTGCCATGCTGGCCCTGATCGCGTTCTGTGTGCTGACGGAGACCGCACGGGAAGTCTGCTTCAAACATTCCGCCGACAACGAAACGCTGTCCGCAGCTCTGGTCAAACCCATGACCTGGCTCGGCGTCTTTTTCTGGGCTCTCGAACTCATCGGCTGGACGATCGTGCTCGAACACGTGCCGCTGTCGATTGCCTTCCCGCTCATGGCCTTGAGCTATGTCGTCATCGTGCTCGCCGGAGCATGGATATTCAAAGAACAAATCAACCTTCGCCACGCAGCCGGTGTGCTGTTCATCACAGCCGGTGTGGCTTGTGTAGGAGCAACAGGATTATGAAACTCTTCGCTCATACAAGGTGGGATATCGCGCCTGTTCTGGCAGCCATCGCTCACCTTCTCTTCAATATCTATCTGGTTGTCGGCTTCGAAAGCCGCCCTCTGTGGCTGTCGCTCGTTCTGGGCGGGTTCTATGCAGTATCGATCTCGTGGAACATCAACAGCATTTCGCACAACTTCATCCACACGCCCTACTTCAAGCCGCGCTCGATGAACTATGCCTTCAGCCTGCTCGAATCGATCACGATCGGCTTCTCGCAGACCTATTATCAATGGATCCACATGCGCCATCACTCGGGCAACAGCGATCGCCCGAACGAAAAGGGTGAAACCATCGACTGGCTGTCGATCTACCGCCATGGCAAAAATGGCGAGCCGGAAAATGTATGGAGCTATACGTTCCTGAGTTTCTTCCGTGACAGCCTCGGCGATATTCACAAGGCCATCGCCAAGAACCGCCCGTTTGACGCCAAATGGGGCCGTTTCGAACTCTATGCCTTCCTGGGTCTGGCAGCGATCGGCTTCCTCTATGACTGGAAGGCGATGCTGTTCTTCGTTCCCTTCTACTATCTGGGGAATTGCCTCTCCTCGCTCAACGGCTATTACGAGCACCTCAACGGCGATCCGGAAGAACCCATCGCCTGGGGCGTCAGCAGCCATAACCGCTTCTACAACTGGCTGTGGTTCGGCAACGGCTACCATGCCGAGCACCACTATCGTCCGAAGACCCATTGGACCGAACTGCGCACCTTCCACGAGAAGATCAAGGAAGACCAGGACAAGGCTGGCGTCCACGTCATCAGCACCTGCCATGCGCTGGGCTTCATGGCCAAGGAAAACAGAAACCCGGATATGATCGATGCAGATGTCTGATGGATTGAGCTATTTCCTCGAAGGCTCGAATGGCAAAGGTGTATTGCTTGTTCATGGACTGACGGGTGCCCCGGCAGAAATGAAAATGCTGGCGCGACAGCTGAATCGCAAGGGATACAGCGTCTATGCTCCGCTTCTGGCGGGGCATGGCGTTGACATGGCGACCTTGACGCAAACGCGCTGGCAGGATTGGCTGCACAGCGTCGAGGAAGCGACGGAAAAATTCGCGCCCTACAACAATGAAACATTTGCGGCCGGCATCTGCATCGGCGGCAAATTGTCGATGATGGCGGCACACCGCAAACCGAACAGCATCAAGGCTGTGGCGATCTATTCGCCCTGCTTCCATTATGACGGCTGGAACGTGCCGCACTATTACTGGCTGCTATCGCCGTTCATCGAACTCCTGTCGTACATCCCCTCCGTTGCCCGGCTGAATTTCAGCGAAACATCGGCACTCGGTATCAAGGATGAACGCATCCGCCGCATGATGGAAAGTATGGAAGCGGAAGGCGTCATCGACAAATTCCCCGGCAAGGGCATCGTCGAGATGTATCGTCTCGGCAAGGAACTGAAGAAGAACCTGCCGCAGATGCAAACGCCCACACTGATCCTGCATGCGACGGAAGACGATCTGAGCAGCCCGAAACATGCGCGCTACATCAGCCGCCATATTGGCGGGCCGCATCAGCTGAAATGGATCGAAGACAGCTACCATATGATCCACGTGGACCGGCAGCGTCAAAAGGTCGGTGACTATACGGCGGAATTCTTCGAGGCAAACAATGCACCAGCCTATGCATGATCAGTTCCTGCCTCAGACGGCCGCATCGCCGGCAATCCCGGCGGTGGCGCAGACGCGCGTGTTCGATTCCATCCGCGATATCGGCCACGAAGCATGGAACATGTGCTTTGCCGGGGAAGTCGAGGATTATGACTGCCTGCTCGCCATCGAGGAAGCCGGCATCGCCGGTTTTGCCTTCCGCTATGTCGCGGTCGTCGAGAACGGGCGGCTGCTGGCGGCCATGCCGGCGTTCCTGACCGATTATCAGCTGGATACGACATTGGAAGAAGGCCGCCTGCGCCAGTTTCTGCGCCGCATACGGCAAACCTATGCGCGCTTCCTGACGCTGAAGCTCGCTTGTCTTGGCTCTCCATGCACCGAGAACGGCGTCACGGGCTTTCATCCCGATCTACCGGACCAGCGCAAGGCCGAGCTGTTTTCGCTGGTTTTGTCTGAATTTGAGCAATACGCCAAGGCGAATGGCTGTTCGCTGATCGGTATCAAGGACGTACCCGAGCCAACCACGGTGGCCTTTGCGTCGGTTTTTTCTGATCGTGCCTTCGCGGGCATTCCGGGGTTGCCGACGGCCTGGCTCGACATCAATTTCGACTCCATCGAAACCTATATGTCGCGTCTTTCCTCCGGCACCCGCAAAGATATGCGCCGGAAGATGAAGTCATTCGAAAAGATCCGGATTGAAAACCGATCCGACTTCGGAACGATGCTGCCGCAGGTCATGGCGCTCTACCATGACACCCGCAACCGCAGTGAATGGCAGTTTGAAGAATTGACCGCAGATTATTTCGACGGCGTCCTGCGCCGCATGCAGGGACGATCGTTCTGCACCTTCTACTACGCCGGCGACCAGCTGCTGGCCGCCAATCTGCTCGTGCATGACGGCAACACGCTGATCGACAAGTTCTTCTGCATGAACAGCGCCGAAGGCCGCGCCTACAACCTGTACTACCTGAGCTGGTTCACCAATCTGCGCCATTGCCTGGAACATGGGATGACCCGGTATCAGAGCGGGCAGGCCTACTACGAGAACAAGATTCGTCTCGGCAGCCAGCTCACGCGCAACACCATGTATTTCAAGCACCGCAATCCGGTCGTTCAATGGGCATTGCGGCTGGCTTCGCCGCTCTTCGCTGCGGATGAAACGCTGAAGGACAGCGCATGAAGCCGATCAATCTTGTCTGGTTTGCCATTCCCCTCTTCAACACCCTGTTTCAGGTTTTCATCAAGCTTGCGGCGGAACAGATGACCGGGCTTGGCTTTAATATGGCCTGGCTGATCCACGCCGCCACGTCGCCCTGGATGCTCGCAGCCATTGCCGCCGAAGTCATCTGCTTCGTTTTCTGGCTGCAAGCGCTGGCACAGCTCGACCTGAGCAAGGCATTTCCCCTGACCGGTATCAGCTATGTGATGATCCTGGCGACCAGCTGGCTGATCTTCCATGAGGACATCACGCCGCTGCAGATTATCGGCAGCACACTGATTCTGATCGGGGTTTGGCTCATTGGAACAGCGTCGGGGGAGCGAAAGGACACGGAACCGTCACTCTCCGGCGCTATACCCCATAAATTGCGTTAGGCGGATGATAGAGCTGCCAATGATGTTTGACTGCGTGTCCATATTTCGATGTAATCTGCCATGACAAGACCGCATGCACCGCGAAGGTCAGGACCTATGGATCGCTACGAAACTTTTGCAACCTGGATCTTCATTGCATTTGGCGTGCTGGTTCTTGCCGGATTGATGGCGTTTTCGATCACAAGCAATGACCAGCCGGCATTTCTGTTTGCACTCGGCGCGTCCTGCACGGGGTTTTTTCTGGGCTTTGCCGTCGTTTTCAATCAGCCCAAATTGTATGGCTTGATTCTCCTGGCCACGATTGTCCTCGTGGGCTGCTCTATTGCCGCCATTGTCACCTGACTGATCACTCGACCGGCTGTGTGATGTGCCGGTATGCGCCGTGCCAGTAGAGCAGCGGTTCAGCATTCCGGCGTAACGTGACAGCGCGCACCCGACCGATGAGAATGCCATGCGAATGCCGTTCGATGGCATCGTCGAGTTCGCAGTCAAGCACCGTCAGGGCATTCTTCAGCGCCAGGGTTCCCGTGGCCAGCTCCTGCCATTCCGCGTCCAGATAGCGGTCTATCCCCTTGCGCCCGCCACGCCCCGCAAAGCTGTCAGCCACATGCCGCTGGTCATGCGCCAGCACATTCACGCAGAAACTGCCATGGCGCTGCAGGACCGGCCAGGATGACGAATCCCGGTTGAGACTGACAATCACCGAGGGCGGGTCAATGGCCAGGGATGAAACAGACGTGGCGGTGAACCCCGTGCGGTCGTTGCCGCGTCCGACGGTGACAACGCTCACGGCGCCCGCAAGGTGGCGCATGGAATCCTTGAACAAGTCAGCTTCCACGGTCAATTCATGCTGGGCGGCACGCGCCCCGGTCTGAAAGACGGACATTTTTTCCTCATTCATTGGATCATCTTGGGGATCACCCTGGGGATCACTCTGGCAGGCGGTCGTTCGGTCGGACGGCCACTCACCCCTGCATTGCAGCACATAGGTATAGCGACAAACCAGATTGTGCTTTGCTCAACCTGCGACCATTCGGCAATTTTGTTTTGCGTTTTTTGGCTATTTCGAGAAACCAAATCTAAAATGTCTGCAATAACGACCGGAGCGCTGGGGATTGATGGTGCTACGCGCGCCGGAATGGCTCAGTCGTGAGTCCCCGGAATCGGCGCCAAGCCACCGCGCAGACAGCAATGCCATTTTGTCCGCGAATGACGAAAACAGACGGAGAGGAGAACTTATTTCCAGTCATTGGCATTTTGAGACAAAATCATACCCAGGAGGCCATCAAAATAGTAATCTCTATCGTGTTAATCGTCTATTGAATGCCCGATGATTGGCACCACCAGCATGGAGAGAACGAATCTGATGGCGTCCACTGACTACACGACCACCCACGTTGCGCCAGCTCAGGCATTCCGGCGCCTCTTCAAAAACAGAGACCGCAGGACTGTCGCGGTGATTTTCACCATTGCCTTTGCATTCCATCTTGCCGCGTTGTTTAATCTCCTGCCCGCATGATCCAGATGAGCGGACGATCCCATGGCTTCCCTGTTCTCTTCGCTGACAATCGGTGATCTCACGCTGCCAAGCAGGATCGTCATGGCCCCGATGACGCGCCACCGCGCGCTGCACGGGAAAATACCCGGCAGCCTCAATGCTCTCTATTATGCGCAACGCGCCAGCGCCGGGCTTGTCATTACGGAGTCAACGGAAATCGATCCGCACAGCAGCGTCGATGTGCCAACCCGCCCGGGCCTCTACAACGATGCACAGCAAGCCGGCTGGCGCCTGGTAACAGACGCCGTGCACGCAGCGGGCGGGCGGATTTTTGTCCAGCTGTCGCATATGGGCAGAGCCGCCCTTCCCGCGCAATTGCGGGATGGCCGTTGGCCTGTCGGTCCTTCGGCCCTGGCGGCTGCCGGAAAAATCTATACGGCAAACGGTCCTGAGCCCTATGTCGAGCCGCAGGCTCTCTCTCCCGATGCCATCGCCGGGATTGTCGGTGAATTCGCCGATGCTGCGGCGCGTGCAAAAAATGCCGGGTTTGACGGCATCGAAATTCACGGTGCCAATGGCTATCTCGTCGATCAGTTTCTGCGCGATGGCAGCAATGTCCGCACCGACGGCTATGGCGGTTCGGTGGAAAACCGCTTCCGCTTCCTGCGTGAAGTCATCGAGGCGGCGAAGGCCTTTTGGCCGGCGGGCCGCATCGGCGTTCGACTTTCGCCGACCAATCCCTTTCAGGACATGAGCGACAGCGATCCCGTTGCGCATTTTGCCGCGATCGCCGCCCTGCTCCAGCCTCTTGGCCTTGCTTATCTGCACATTGTGGCACCGGCCGTTGTGCCCGATGGACAAGCCGATGTTGCGCCTGCCATCCGGGCAGCATTTCATGGTCCGCTGATCGTTGCAGGCGGCTACAGGCGCGAACACGCGGAAGCCGTGCTGGCCAATGGCGGCGCGGATCTGGTTGCCTTTGGTGAAGCCTACATCGCCAATCCGGATCTTCCGCAGCGCTGGCGTATCGATGCCACGCTCAATGCGGCCGACAAATCGACATTCTATACCACCGACGCCAAGGGCTATACGGATTATCCGAGCCTTGAACTTGTTGACGATTGAAAGCGCCGGCAGGAACCAGAATATTTTCACTCCGTGTGGAACCAATCCTTCGCTGAAGCATTGTGTGGGTACTGGTAACCCCAACCAGTCTTGGCTTTCCCCCACAAGCCAACACAGCCCAATCCTCATACCCCTTGAGGATTGGGCTTTTTTCTTTAGCATTGCGGTTCACACAATCGAAACGGAGGAAGCAATGTCCATTGATAGCGCCAAGCAAGCCATCGAGACTGCAATCCATCGCGGTGATTTCAAGAGCATGGGGATTGCCGTCTTCAAGGCAATCAATGCCTTGGAGGAGCGCATCCGGCAAATGGAGGAAGAGATCGCCAGCCTGAAAGCAAAAGTGAACTGAGCTCCGGCCATTCTTTCTTTGAAATGAAAGCTGGCTATGTTAAACTTTCACCAAGTTGAGTGTAGCGGTACCTTGAGCCTGCGCCGCACTGAAACGATGCGTGATATTTTTATCCAGAGTCCAGTTTGTTAGAGCCAAATCAAGCCTCAACCCGTGAAACCCCTTCCGTTTAGGCAGGGGTTTTGCTTGTAAGGATGACCGCTATGAAAATCGTTCTGACGATTGTCGCGTTGCTTCTGATCATCATGGGCACCGTCTGGGCGTTGCAGGGCCTGAGCATCCTCGGCGGCAGTTTTATGGTCGGCCAGACGCGCTGGCTGTATATTGGTCTCGTCACAATCGTGATCGGTGCCATTCTCCTGGTCTTCGCCACCGTGCGGCGATAGCAGGCGGCCTTCCGCCATTCCGCCCATCCATCCCGTCCAAATCCAGACTTTACAATGCCTTGGCTATGCTTCTGTCTGGATTTGTCAGGAGGCCGCTGCTAGAACGGCAAAATGAACGCGGGAGGCGAGTTTCATGACCGAACTGACAATTATCGTAGAATTCGAGACCCATGAGGGTCGCGAAGAGGAATTCATCACGCTCATTCGCGAGCATGCGCGCAAAACACTGGATGAGGAACCGGGCTGCCTGCGGTTCGAGGTCATCAAACCCATTGCGCGGGACGGCACCCCCATTGCCAACAAGGTCATGGTCAACGAACTCTATGCCAATGAAGCGGCGGTTACCGCCCACGAAAACAATCCGCGCATTGCGAAAGTGCGTGCCGCCAATGCACCATTGCTCAAATCCAGCCGGCTGATCCTGGCCAAGTCGCTGAGCCCCAAGCCGGCCGACGGCATGACCACCATGGAACTGAATGCCAGCAATGATGATTGAGGAGCTATGCCTAACGTCGAATGTCGTCGGGCATCGAAATATGCGATGAACAATTCCAGCACTTTTTCATTCTCTGTCCCTGCTGCGGCAATAAGAAGGTTTCCTGTGAAAAACAAACTGGCACTGGCCATGCTTTTGCCCTGTCTTTTGACCATCAGCAATTGCGGTGCCATGCGCTGGATGGATGAGACCTCGAAAGCGTCCGGTCCAACCAGTTGTGCCGGCTGGAACAAGATCCGCATCAAGCCGGAAACAGCTGTCTACCTCGCGCGCAATGATTTCTCGGCCGGAATAGACATCGATTCCCATAATCTCAATGGACAATCGCACGGCTGCTGGAACTGACAGGCCTCGCCTGTCTGTCTGCCGAGCGGGCTTTCTGGAACCAAATGCCGGCGCCACCGTTATTCCCCTGTATCGATGAAAGGAATTCCGGAATGGCAACGAATATATCCAAAGCCCGTGACGCAGCCGAGGAGGATCTGGAAAGCCAGATCGCCGCATTGCGCAAGGAGCTTTCAGGGATAACCCAATCCCTGTCCGACCAGGGTTATGATCTGCTCGACCAGGCGAACGCGACCTACCATTCGGTCAGGCGGCAAGGCCGCAAGGCCGCGCGGTTCGTCGGTGATGAAGCACAGGTCGTGGCAGACAAGGCCAAGGAAAATCCCCTGATCACGGTTGCAGTTATCTCAGCAATTGCCGGGATCGGTCTGCTC
Organism: uncultured Phyllobacterium sp.; assembly: GCF_902479695.1. NCBI lineage: Bacteria > Pseudomonadati > Pseudomonadota > Alphaproteobacteria > Hyphomicrobiales > Phyllobacteriaceae > Phyllobacterium > uncultured Phyllobacterium sp. The sequence continues at coordinate 42,178 of NZ_CABSQF010000002.1, forward strand.
GCCGGTTTGAGCGCTTATCGCCGGTAAATGCCCCTGCCCTTGAAATGGGCAATGCGGCCACCTACATCAGCTGCAGAAATTCGGCTCCGTCTTTGACCACGGATGTACTGGCACTGGTGTCGAGCCGAATTCGGAAAGGTCGGGAATTCCCGGCCTTTTTTATTGTCTTTTTGCATCAGCCGCGTCCTTATGGCGAGACTTTAGCGCGTCATCTGTTGCACCCGTGGGACGGAACATCTATGAAAGACAGGAATACAGCCTTGATCGGGTTGGATGAGGTTTTACATTGAGACTGAGCCCCTTCGATTCCAGGACGGGGTGTTGAGAGCGAGCTGCCTGAATGGACAATTTCGAGAAATACGCACTGGCTTTGATGGTCGTATTCGGTGCCCTTATCATTGGCGGCCTGATGGCCGTCCATATCGCATGGGTCCATAAAGCCGGATTTCTCTACGCATTGGCCGCTGCCATTGTTGTCTGGGCTGCCGGATTTGCCGTTCTGTTTGACAAGCCGCGTGTCTATGGTTTCCTGCTGCTTGTGGCTGCTGCTTTCATTACGGCATCGATCGTCGTTCTGGTTCGCTGATCACGCCTGACCCGACTTCCTGTTTTCCCTCGGAAAATATGAAACTTAGGTTCATATTATTATTTACTTTATCAAGAATAATTCTAAAGTAGCTCCTAACCCCAGCATGACCTGAATTCGGGTTGAGAGAGATATTCCCATGCGACTGACCAGACAGACCAACTATGCCATTCGTATTCTGATGTATTGTGCCGCCAATGATGGCAATCTGAGCCGGATCGCCGAAATTGCGCACGCCTACACAGTCTCGGAGCTTTTCCTGTTCAAAATCCTGCAGCCGCTCGTTGAAAACGGTTTCATTGAAACCGTACGCGGTCGCAATGGCGGCGTGAAACTCGGCAAGCCTGCCAAGGACATCACCCTTTTCGACGTGGTGCGCGTGACCGAAGAAAACTTTGCCATGGCAGAGTGCTTTGAGAACGATGCCGCGGAATGCCCTTTGATTGACAGCTGCGGCCTGAATGCCGCCTTGCGCAAGGCATTGAATGCCTTCTTCGAGGTGCTCGCCCAGTATTCCATCGATGATATCGTCAAGACGAGAGACGTGCGCGCCCTCCTCGGCATCGACAATCTGGCACCCCGCCTCGCCACGGCGAGCTGACAGAATTCTCTTGGAGTGACCGGCTCCCAGGATCGGTCCCCAACCACAATCCACATGAATGGAGTTGCGCCATGTACATCGCCATGAATCGTTTCAAGGTTCAGTCGGGCTCCGAAGACGCGTTTGAAACCGTGTGGAAGTCACGCGACTCCCGGTTGTCCTCGGTGCCCGGCTTTGTCGAATTCCACCTGCTGCGCGGTGCCCGGAACGAGGAAGAGAATTACACCCTCTATGCATCGCACACCGTGTGGCGGACCCAGGCGGATTTCACCGCATGGACTCAGTCCGAACATTTCCGCGCAGCGCATCGCAATGCGGGCGATACCAAGCCGAGTTACATCGGACACCCGCAATTCGAAGGGTTCTCCGTGGTCGAGGGCGCCTGATTTAGTCTTTTTGCGACAAATGAGACGTTTTGACACATGCGTAGCCGGCGATGCATTTTGCCGGTCAGGACGGCAAAATCGACGAAATATGATTGAATTGGTTATGTTATTTTCCCAGTTTAGAATTATTCCAAGCTATTGATATCACGGCATATTCAGCGGCCGGCATTTGACAGAATTCGGACAAACCAGTCTTATAGGATCAGTATTGCGAATAACGCATGACCTTTAATGTTAGGGCCTTGAACCCTTGCGATTGGAGGAACCCTTGTCTGGTTCGAAAGTATTTCCAGGTTGCGGAACAATGTTTCCGGGCCAATTTCTGCAAAGCGCCACCTGTCCTGTCACAAGGAGAAGTTCTGACATTGTAAAACTGTCAGGATTTACGGGTATTTATTCTTATGAATATGGCGCTTAGACAACATGCTTGTATGTCATTGCAATATCATTACGCAGAAAGAAATCGAGAATACTATCACTGAACTTCTCGATGCTGACCCGTGGCAACTGATTGTCCCGGCAAAAGTCTACCATGCCATGCAGAAGCGTGGCCGCTGCTGTGGCTGCTTCCCAAACGTCGTTGAAACCATCATAAAGGTGACGGAAGAATATCACCTCCGCCACGGTTCAAACGATTCTGATGCTGTCTCGTTTATCGATCGTGTGCGGGCATTGCGTCACGAATACGGGAGTTCACGGCATGAAAGGCGACAAAAAGGTCATCGAGCGGCTTAACGAGGCACTTTTCCTCGAATTGGGAGCGGTCAACCAGTATTGGTTGCATTATCGCCTGCTGGACGATTGGGGTTACAAGCTGCTCGCCAAGAAGGAGCGCGCCGAATCCATCGAGGAAATGCAGCACGCTGACAAGATCATCGAGCGCATCATCTTCCTCGAAGGCCATCCAAACCTGCAATCCATCGGCGCCCTGCGCATCGGCCAGAACATCAAGGAAGTTCTGGAAGCCGATCTGGCCGGCGAATATGACGCTGTGAAGTCGTACAAGAAGTCGCGTGAGATCTGCGCGGAAGTGGGCGACTACGTCACCAAGGAACTCTTTGACGAGCTTCTGAAGGACGAGGAAGGCCACATCGATTTCCTCGAGACCCAGCTCGACCTTCTCAAGCGCATCGGCGTCGAGAACTATGGTCAGCTCAATGCGGCGCCAGCCGACGCCGCTGAATAAGCGGCCCATCGCTTTCACAAAAAAGGGCGCCCATGGGCGCCCTTTCCTTTTGTATCGCGGCCAAACCTTATTTCGGCAGCTTGTCGTCCACGCCGGCAACGTAGAAGTTCATGCCGAGAATGGTCTTGTCGTCGGCGGTTTCACCAGCCTTCAGCCATTCGGAGCCGTCCTGCTTCTTGACCGGACCGGTGAAGGGCTTCAGCGCACCGGATGTGATCTTCGCCTGGGTTTCCTCGGCCAGCTTCTTCACATCGTCAGGCATGTTGGTGTAGGGCGCCATGACCACGAGGTTTTCATGCATGCCGTGGAAAACATTGTGCGTCTTCCATGTGCCATCGATCACGGCCTTGGCCCGTTCGATGTAGTAAGGGCCCCAATTGTCGACGATGGCGGTCAACTGGGTTTCCGGGCCGAACTTGATCATGTCGGAAGCCTGGCCGAATGCCTTGATCTTGCGTTCCGCCGCAACCTGCATCGGCGCGGTGGAATCCGTATGCTGGGTGATGATATCGACGCCCTGATCGACCAGAGCCTTGGCGGCATCGGCTTCCTTGCCCGGATCGAACCAGGCGTTGGCCCAGATCACCTTGACCTTGAAGTTGGGATTGACCGACTGCGCACCCAGCATGAAGGAGTTGATGCCCTGCACCACTTCGGGGATCGGGAATGAACCGATATAACCGGCAACGCCAACCTTGGACAGCTTGGCGGCAATCACGCCCTGTACGTAGCGGCCTTCATAGAAGCGCGAATTGTACACGGCAACATTGTCGGCCGTCTTGTAGCCGGTCGCGTGTTCGAACTTCACATTCGGGAACTTCTGCGCAACCTTGATCGTCGCATCCATGTAGCCGAACGAGGTCGTGAAGATCAGCTTGTTGCCGGCACGCGCCAGACGCTCGATCGAACGCTCCGCATCCGCCCCTTCAGGCACGCTTTCGAGGAAGGTTGTCTCGACCTTGTCGCCGAGCGCCTTTTCCATCTCCTTGCGGCCCTGATCGTGCTGGTAGGTCCAGCCGAAATCGCCGGGCGGTCCGATATAGATGAAGCCGACCTTCAGTTTGTCTTCGGCATGGGCCGCGCCCGCAACGGCAAAGCTGGCAGCCATGGACAGCGCCATAAGCAGTTTTTTCATTCGTGTTCACCTCTCTGTTAAACCAAAAACCTTGTCTTTTATTCTCGCCCGGCTGCTCAGCGGTCGGGCACGAAGGGTTTGCCGAGGGATGTCGGCGTATTCATCAGGGTCAGCCGCTTGTTCCGCGAAATCAGAACAAGCACGATAATCGTTGCCAGATAAGGCAGCGACGACATGAACTGCGAGGGTATGCCGATGCCAAGCGCCTGGGCGTGCAGCTGGCCGATGGTGACCGCGCCGAAGAGGTAGGCGCCCGCCAGAATCCGCCATGGCCGCCACGAGGCGAACACCACCAGTGCAAGCGCGATCCAACCCCGGCCCGACGTCATGTTTTCCACCCATTGCGGCACATAGACGAGCGATAGTTGCGCACCGGCGAGCCCGGCGCAAGCGCCCCCGAACATCACGGCGAGATAACGCACCCGAATGACCCGCACGCCAAGCGCATGCGCCGAGGTATGATTGTCACCGACGGCGCGCAATGTCAGTCCGGCACGGGTGCGGAACAGGAACCATGTGACGCCGATGGTCAGAAGGATCGACATATAGAAAATTGGATCCTGTCCGAACAGGAATTTCCCGACGACCGGCAAATCCGTCAGCACCGGAATATTCAGGGACTGCATCCGCACGCCGGGCAGCCCGACAAAACTCTCGCCGATCATGGCGGAAGCGCCAAGCCCGAGCAGCGTCAAAGCCAGGCCCGTTGCCACCTGATTGGTCACCAGCGTCAACGTCAGGAAACCGAACAGCAGCGAAAAGGCAGCCCCGGCCAGAATGGCTGCGAACATGCCGAGCCATGCCGATCCGGTGAGCTGCGCGACGCCGAAGCCGGCAACAGCACCCATGATCATCATGCCCTCGACGCCGAGATTGAGTACGCCGGAGCGTTCCACGACAAGTTCGCCCATGGCAGCGATCAGCAAGGGCGTTGCGGCTGTGGCAACCGTCAGGAGAATGGCTTCGAACATGCCCATGTCATGCCCCCTTTGCTGCGGCGTCGCTATGCCGGGTGACGAAGCGGATGCGGTAATAGATGAGCGTGTCGCTCGCCAGCACGAAGAACAGGATGATGCCCTGGAAGATACGCGCCGATTTCTCGGAAATGCCGAGCGAAACCTGTGCCGCTTCGCCGCCCAGATAGGACAGCGCCAGAACCAGCCCTGCGGCGACAATGCCAAGCGGATTGAGGCGGCCAAGGAAGGCAACGATGATGGCGGTGAAGCCATAGCCGGGCGAGATCGTCGTGCGCAATTGCCCGACAGCACCGGAAACCTCGGCAATTCCGGCCAGCCCGGCCAGCGCCCCGGAGACGAGGAACGCGAAGAATGTCAGGCGCCCGGCGCTGAAACCGGCAAAACGCCCTGCCCGCGCGCTGCGTCCCAGCACCTTGATTTCAAAGCCGTTCAGCGTGCGCGACAGCATGAACCAGACAAGGAGTGCGGCGACAATCGCCAGAACAAATCCCCAATGCGCCCGACCCGATGAAGCCCATATCTCGGGAAGGATGGCACTGGAATTGAACTGCACCGTTTCGGGGAAGTTGAAACCCTGCGGGTTGCGCCAAGGGCCGCGCACGATCCAGTCGAGGAACAGCTGCGCCACGTAGACCAGCATCAGGCTCGTCAGAATCTCGTTGGTGTTGAACCGCACCTTGAGGAACGCCGGGATGGTCGCATAGGCCATCCCGCCTGCCATGCCCAGCAGCAGCATCATCGGCAGGACATACCAGCCCTGAAAATCCGGAAAAACCACCGGCAGGATCGATCCGGCGATCCCGCCCATGATCAATTGCCCCTCAGCGCCGATATTCCAGTTGTTGGAGAGGAAGCAGACGGACAGCCCCACGGCGATCAGGATCAGCGGCGCTGCCTTCACCAGCAGCTCGTGCCACGACCAGATCTCGGTCAGCGGCTCGACGAAATAGGAATAGAGCGCGGAAACCGGGTTCTTGCCAAGCAGCGCAAACAGGATGGCGCCGGCAATCAGCGTAAGGAACAGGGCGATGAACGGCGACAGCGCACTGAACAGCGCCGAATGTTGCTGACGTCTGACCAATTCGACACGCATCAGGCGGCCCCTGCACTTGCATGGGCCGACGCGGTATCGGCACCGCCCATCATCAAACCGACACGTTCCATGTTCATCGCTTCAATCGGGACCGATTGCGACAGGCGCCCATGCACCATGGCGGCAATCCGGTCGGAGATTTCAAAGAGTTCATCGAGATCCTGGCTGATCACGATCACGGCGGAACCGCTGCGGGCAAGATCGACAAGCGCCTGCCGGATATGGGCGGCAGCACCGGCGTCGACGCCCCAGGTCGGCTGGTTGACCACCAGAACGGCTGGATTGCGGTCCAGCTCGCGCCCGATCAGAAACTTCTGGAGGTTTCCGCCGGAAAGCGCTGATGCATCTGGGTTTTCCGCACTTTTACGAACGTCCATCTGTACGACGATCCGCTTTGCCGCAAGGGCAAGGCTGGATTGCTGGAGCAGCCGCAACAGGCCGCCGCCGAGGAAGGCTTTTCCATCGGTGGCGTAGCGCGACAACAGCAGATTGTCGGTCAGCGACATATTGGGAACCGCACCATGCCCAAGACGCTCCTCCGGCACAAAGGCAGCGCCCAGCCTGCGCCGCGCGGAGATACCGGATCGTCCAGTGTCCCGGCCGCGAATACGGACAATGTCCGGCCGTTCCTGCAGCACTTCGCCGGATATGGCTTCGAACAGTTCGCCCTGTCCGTTGCCGGCGACACCGGCAATGCCAAGAATTTCACCCGGATTGACCGCCAGCCGGATATCATGCAGCGACACGGAAAACGGGCCGCGCGGCTTCTGTGACAAGCCGTTGACTTCAATCAGTGCCGATTGGGTTGCTGGCGCCGCGTTCGGACGGCGCTCGATGACGTGGATGTCGCTGCCAACCATCATGCGCGCCAGAGAACTTGCGGTTTCCTGGCGCGGATCGCACTGGCCGACAACCTTGCCGTGGCGCAGCACCGTGGCCCGGTCGCACAGCCGCCGCACCTCTTCCAGCCTGTGGCTGATATAGAGGATCGATTTTCCCTCCGACTTCAACCGCTCCAGCGTGACAAACAAAAGGTCGGCTTCCTGCGGCGTCAGCACCGATGTCGGTTCGTCGAGAATGATCAGGTCGGGATTTTGCAGCAGGCAGCGGATAATCTCGATACGCTGGCGTTCGCCCACGGAAAGATCGCCGACGAGGGCATCAGGATCAACCGGCAGACCATAGGTCCGGCCGATGTCCCGCGCCTTTGCGGCGATCGTGTTGAGGTCGGTTTTCTCATCGAGTGACAGCGCGATGTTCTCGGCGGCCGTCAGGGCATCGAAAAGCGAAAAATGCTGGAAAACCATGCCGATACCGAGCGATCTTGCCATCGCCGGATTGGCGACGGCAACCGCTTTGCCCTTCCAGCCGATCTCACCCGAAGTCGGCTGCAGCGCGCCGAACAGCATTTTGACCAGCGTGGATTTGCCAGCGCCGTTTTCCCCCAGAAGGGCATGAATTTCTCCGGTGCCGATTGTCAGGTCGATCCCGTCGCAGGCTTTCAGAGAGCCGAAAATTTTGGTGAGCCCGCTTGCTTCCAGAAGTGGATGCCCAGCCCCGTTTTTATCGCTTATGCTTGTCATAGTTCCCCACGGCCCAGGACGATTATTCTGAAGTGCCCCTAACCATTTCCGATCCTATGTCGGGCAGCATCGATTTGGGAAGTGCAAAACCAGAGGTTGCGGCCTTTTGCGCACACTATTCAAGCATCTTTTTCAGCGGCTTAAGGAATGAGCACTGTTGTTCCGGTCGTTTTGCGCGCTTCAAGATCGCGATGCGCCGTCGCCGCGTCCTTGAGGGCATAGGTCTGACCGATATCGATGCGCACCACACCGCTTTCCACCTGGTCAAAAAGCGCACGCGCTGCATTTTCAAGCGCAGCCCGCGCCGCGACATAGACGAACAATGTCGGCCGCGTCAGGTAGAGGGAGCCCTTGCGCGACAGGATGCCAAGATCGAATGGCGCAACCGGACCGGATGACTGGCCAAAGCAGACGAGCATGCCGCGCGGACGCAGGCAGTCCAGCGACCCGTCGAATGTATCCTTGCCGACAGAATCGTAGACCACGTCGACACCCCTGCCGCCGGTAATTTCCTTCACCCGTTCGACAAAGTTCTCGGTGCGATAGTTGATGACATGGTCGAAACCGTTCTCGAGCGCCAGCTTCACCTTCTCGTCCGAACCGGCGGTGCCGATGACAGTCGCGCCGAGATGCTTGGCCCATTGGCCGGCTATGAGCCCGACACCGCCGGCGGCCGCGTGAAACAGGATCGTGTCGCCCTGCTTGACCGGAAAAGTTTCCCGCAGGAGATAATAGGCCGTCATGCCCTTCAGCATCATCGAACCGGCCTGCTGGAAGGAAATGGAGTCCGGGACCTTGACCAGGCGGTCCGCCGGCATGATGCGTTCCTCCGCATAGGCGCCGATCGGATTGACATAGGCGACGCGATCGCCCGGTTTCACATCGGTAACACCAGGACCGACGCTGAGCACGACGCCCGCGCCTTCATTGCCCGGAATGAGCGGCAGACCGCCGGGCGACGGATAGAGGCCGGTGCGGAAATAGACATCGATGAAATTCAGGCCGATGGCCTCATTGCGCATACGCACTTCGCCGGGGCCTGGCTCACCGACGGTAACATGTTCATAGACCAGCGCTTCAGGACCACCCGTCTGATGAATACGAATTGCCTTGACCATCATGCCTTCTCCGTCCGTCCAAGATTGGGAAATGCCTGCATCACCGCCCCGATGAGGAACAGGTAGATGCCTGTGACCGAAATACCGACCCGCACCCAGAGGGGCGAATCCAGATGCTGGTACAGCGAAAGTACGCCGAAAGCGCACCACAGGAAGAAAATCGTGAGATTCAGCGGCCGCAGGCGCTGCACGCGCACCGGGTGCAGGAAATAGATCGGCAGGAATGAAACGATGGCGGCACCGAGGACAATGGCAAATGCCACCCATTCGCCGGGCTTGACGATGAACAGGGTGAACACCAGCATGTTCCAGACGACCGGAAAGCCCTTGAAGAAGTTTTCCTTCGTCTTCATGCCCGTATCGGCATAGTAGATCGCACTGGATACGACGATGATCGCCGCCGCCAGAAAGGACAGGCCCTCGCCCATGAAGCCGCGCTGATACAGCGCAAAGGCCGGGATGAGCACATAGGTCATGTAGTCGATGATGTTGTCGAGCAGCTCGCCCGACCAGTTGGGCAGCACATATTTGACTTCGAGCTTGCGGGCGATCGGCCCATCGATGCCGTCGACGAACAGCGCCAGCCCCAGCCACCAGAACATGGCCGTCCAGCTTCCTTCGCTGGCCGCGACCACCGAGAGGAACGCCAGGAAGGAACCGGAGGCGGTCAGCAAATGCACCGAGAAGGCCTTGGCTTGTGGTGCCGTCACTTTTTTGGGTTTAACACCCCGGGGCAAAGTTGGTTTTTTCACGGTCCGCGCCAATCTGCTGCATGATACTGATCCGCTTGTCGCTATATGTTACCAAGGACAAACGATTTGCGAGCAGCTTTTCTTGAAAACGACCCAAAGCGCAAGCAATGTTCCTGATATAAACTGTTGAAAGCCAAAACGGCTTGGAAGCGGAGACAGATGATGACCAGCACCCGAACGGATCCCATTGTTGTTGCAGGAACCGGTCATGTCGGCCTGATTGCCGCCATTGCCCTTGGTCAGCACCTTGAAAACGTCGTCAGTCTCGGCGTTATCCCCACTGGCACGGACAAGCGCACGACGGCTCTGATGATGCCCGCCATCCGTTTTCTCCAGCGTATCGGTCTCTGGGACAGCATTGCGCCACATGCTGCGCCCATCGGATCCATGCGCATTCTCGATGGCACGAACCGGCTGGTCAGAAGCCCTGTGGTGACATTCGAAGCCTCCGAGATCGACGAAGACGCCTTTGGCTACAACATTCCCAATGCCGCGCTCACCAAAACGCTCAGCGCCGCGCTGAAGCAATCGCCGGTCCGCCATGTCGCCGCGTCGGCAACCCACTATCATCCGGTGGACAATGCCATGGCAGTCGAAGCCAGTGATGGTTCGGTGTTCACCGCCAACATCGTTATTGCCGCCGATGGCCGCTCGTCTCTGGCCCGGGAAGCCGCCGGTATCTCGGCGCGCACCTGGCAGTACAACCAGACTGCGGTGGTGCTCAGCTTCAGCCACACGCGCGATCATCATGATATTTCAACGGAATTTCACACGGAGCATGGCCCGTTCACGCAGGTGCCGCTTGCGGGGAAACGGTCAAGCCTCGTCTGGGTGACGACACCTGCCCATGCGGCGGAACTTTTGGACCTGAATGCGGAACAACTGGCGGTCCGCGTCGAGGAACGCATGCAGTCCATGCTCGGCGCCGTCACCATCGATGTCGAAGCACAGGCCTGGCCGCTGTCCGGCCTTGTCCCGAACGCCTTTGCCCGCAACCGCGTGTTTCTGGCGGGCGAATCGGCGCATGTGTTTCCGCCCATCGGGGCGCAGGGACTCAATCTCGGTGTCCGGGACGTGGAAACGCTGCTTGATACCCTGCCGTCCGGTGGCAGCGATCTCGGTGCCACGGCGGTTGTCTCAGCCTATAACCGCAGGCGCAGCCCCGACATCATTGCCCGCACCGGCGCGGTCGATGCGCTGAACCGGTCATTGCTGTCGGATTTCCTGCCCGTGCAGATGGTCCGCAGCGGCGGCCTGGAGCTGCTCCGCACCTTCTCGCCGCTGCGCAGTTTTCTCATGCGTGAGGGTTTGCGCCCCGGCAGCGGCTTTCGCTGGCCACGCCGGGAAGCAAAGCGCGCCTAAACGAGAACAAAGTCCATCAGCAGCTTGATGTTCAGCACGGCAATCACCACCGCAATGATCATGGCAAGCACCGTGAGCCATTTCGGCGAGACCAGCACACCCATTTTGGTCTTGCTGGCGGTGAAGATGACCAGAGGGAATACGGCAAAGGACAGCTGAAGACTGAGCACGACCTGCGTCAGGATCAAAAGCTTGGCCGTTCCGCTGTCGCCGTACCAGACGGTCACCGCGCCCGCTGGAACAATGGCAATGGCACGGGTGATCAACCGGCGCAGCCAGGGCGCCAGCCTGATTTTCAAAAAGCCTTCCATCACGATCTGTCCGGCCAGCGTCGCCGTCACCGTCGAGTTGATGCCGCAGCACAGCAACGCGATACCGAACAGGGTCGGGGCGAAACCCCAGCCGAGGAGCGGCGCGAGCAGTGAGTGCGCTTCACCGAGTTCCGCCACTTCGGTCCGCCCCGTCTTGTTGAAGGTCGCGGCGGCAAGGATCAGGATCGCCGCATTGATGACCAGGGCAAAGGTCAGCGCAATGGTGGAGTCCCACGTGGCATACTTCAGCGCCTGACGCTTTTCCGGCGTGGTGTGGCCGTAGTCGCGCGTCTGGATGATGCCGGAGTGCAGATAGAGATTGTGCGGCATCACCGTCGCGCCGAGAATGCCAAGCGCGAGATAGAGCATTTCCGGGTTGGTGACGATTTCCGTTGTCGGGGCAAATCCCTTGATCACGGCAGCCCAATCGGGATCCGCGAGGAAAATCTGGATGCCGAAGCACAGCGCGATCACGCCCAGCAGCGTGATGATCAGCGCTTCCACCCAGCGGAAGCCAAGCTTTTGCAGATAGAGGATCAGGAAAACATCGAGCGCGGTGATGAGGACGCCGAGTTCAAGCGGGATGCCGAAAATCAGGTTGAGACCGATCGCGGTGCCGATGACTTCGGCAATGTCGGTGGCAATGATGGCAAGCTCCGCCATGAACCAGAGCGTATAGGCAACCGGCCTTGGAAAGGCATCGCGGCAGGCCTGCGCAAGATCCCTGCCCGATCCGATCGCCAGACGCGCGCAAAGCGCCTGCAGGACCACGGCCATGATGTTGGAGACCAACGCGACGACAAGCAGCGTGTAGCCGAACTTCGAACCGCCGGCGAGCGATGTCGCCCAGTTTCCCGGATCCATATAGCCCACGGCAACCAGATAGCCCGGTCCCACAAAGGCTGCGGCCCTGCGCCAACCCGGTCCCGCTGTCCTGACAGCAACCGAGCGATGCACATCCGAAAGCGATGCATCACCCCGTTCGCGCCGCCAGCCTTCGTCCGTATCGGCTGCCTGCCGCAAGGAATCCATGAAATACCTCTAATCGCAATTGCAAATCATTCGCAATAGTACACAGAAAGCCTTTGCCCACAAGGGCCGTCTTCCTGCGACGAAACAGCCCACGTTGGGAGGGAAAGACGCCAGCATGTCCGGGAGAGTTCGAAAAGCCTGCAGCACGTTTTGTGCGTGGTTCGACAAGCTCACCATGAGGGAAAGTGAGGATTGCAGGGAGCCATGTTCTGCAACGTTCACGATTAGCGTGCAGCCCTCCACCTCCCTCATGGTGAGCTTGTCGAACCACGCACAATGGTCATGCCTTCATTGTCTGGAAAACACAGGCGCTGCGACAGACAAAACCTGCAGGCATCACCTCAGATCAGTGCAAAAACACCGGCATTCACTTTTGCGTCCGTCACTTGCCCGAAATCCGGCACCGCATATTCGGCAATGAGCCGGAGCCGGTCGTGCGGAAGATGTGCCCGGCCGGGATCGCCGATAAGGACCTTGGCGCCCGCCAGAAGACAGCGATCGAGGAAAAGCAGAACACGCTGCGCGAGATCGGGCGCGTAAAACAGATCGCCAACAGCAACCAGATCGACATCCATTGCCGGGCCAGCCGTCAGATCCGCATGCATCGTTGTCAAGCTGACACCATTGAGATCGGCATTGAGCTGTTGCGCGGCAATGGCATTCCCGTCTGTTTCGGCGGCGGTCACGTGGATCGCACCTGCCTTTGCCGCCGCTATGCCAACTATTCCTGAACCCGACCCAAGATCCAGCACGCGCTGCCCTTGCACGACCTCCGGGTGATCGAGAAAATAACGGGCGAGCACTGCACCGCCAGCCCAATGATAGGCCCAGTATGGCGGTTCGGGATCGGGATTGGCATGGGAGGCGATAAGGCGGCGCAATCCACTCGCCGGCGTGGCGCTGTGAAGCACAATTTCCGGAACTGCCGGGACAGCCATGACAGGCATATGCGCCTGAATGAATTCCGCACGATCTATGGTCAAAAGCGCTCCGGCAACACGGTCACGGCCCGGCCGTTCGCCGGGTGACCTGCAGTTCCTTATCAGGGAATGAGGCCGTGCGTCATCACGTAAAGCCACAGGGTCAGGGTCACGACCGAAAACAGCGTGGTTGCCAGGATACTGCTCGAAGCCCGTTCGACCCAGACACCATATTGCTGGGCAATGACGAAGACATTGGTTGCCGTCGGCAGCGCCGCCAGCAGCATGGCGGTGTACACCCAAACCGGCGGGAAATCGCCGGCAAAGTGAAGGATGGCGTAGATAAGCAATGGCTGGAAAACCAGCTTGATCGAGACAATCAGATAGAGTTCCGGCGGCACCCGCTTCAGGGGGCGCAAGGCAAGGGTGACGCCCATGGCAAAGAGCGCACAGGGTGCGGCGGCCTTGGCCAGCAGATCAATGAGCTTGTCGATGGACGCAGGCGGTTCGAACCCGGTGACAGCAGCCGCGACACCCAGAATGGTTGCGATGATGAAGGGGTGCAGGAATATCTTCTTGAGCACACTGACCGCCAGTTCATGCGGGCGGCGCTTGTCTTTGCCGGACAACGCCATCATGAGGGGCGCCATGACAAAATGCAGTGTGTTGTCAAAACAGAAGATCAGGGCAACCGGTACGGCAGCGGGCGCGCCGAAAGCCATGATGGCCAATCCCGGCCCCATATAGCCGATATTGCCATAGGCGGCGGCGAGCCCCTGAATGGTGCTTTCGTCTATTTTGCGCGTTCTGAAAAAAGCAAAGCCGAACATCACCAGAAAAACACAAAGTGTTGATGCGGTGCAGCCAATAATAAAGGCCCATTGAGTCAGCTCAGCGACAGGTGTCTTTGAAAGGATCTGGAAAAACAGTGCCGGCAACGCCACATAGACAATGAAAACGTTCATCCATCCCAAGGCTTCCAGCGGCTGACGACTGATGCGGGCAACCAGGAATCCCAGAAAGATCAGGCCGAAAAATGGGAGAACGAGATTGAAAACGCTGAGCATGACGAGCTTTGACTGTTGGGAAGCGACCGGAAATGGCAGGACGCCATCGATGCTCGCACGATTTGATGGAGACAGGTATGTCTCTGATATCTATAATGAATGATGATGATGAAACAAATACGCCACGCAAAATTTCAGATCGGGCAGGTTGTAAGCCACCGGATATTCGCTTTTCGCGGCGTAATTTTCGATGTCGATCCTGAATTCAACAATACCGAGGAATGGTATCAATCCATTCCCGAAGATATCCGGCCAAGCCGCGACCAGCCCTTTTACCATCTCTTTGCCGAGAACGCCGACAGCGAGTATGTGGCCTATGTCTCCGAGCAGAACCTTGTCGCCGATACATCCGGCGTTCCCCTGCGGCATCCGCAGATCAAGGACATGTTCGACAAGCCGCTAAACGGTGTCTACCGGGTCAAAAGTCCGCATATCAACTGAGTAACGGCACAATAAAAAAGGGACGCCAAAGCGTCCCTTTTTCGTGTCGATGGTTCGATCAGTTTCCGGCCTTGGCCTTCGCCTGCTCGGCCTTCATCTTGTCTTCGAATTCCTTCTGGCGCTTCTGGACTTCTTCCTGAAGCGTCTTCTGGCGATCTTCGATTTCCGACTGCTGCAGGCCGGGGCCGTCAAATGCCTGGCTGAAACCGGTCAGCGCAACGGTGATCGGATTTGGCTTGTTCTGGAAGTTGACCGAAGTCAGCGTCAGCTGGTTGCCCTTCTTGAAGGCAGCGACGAGTTCATCCGACATGGCGACTTCCGAAATGCAGCGATCCGGGAAGCAGATGGCGAAATCGATCTTCTGGGTCTTGCCGCCATTGATCTGCAGTCCAACGCCTGGACCGATCAGACGGCCGGTCGGCACGGAAACCTGGAAAATCTTGCGATTGACCTTGCCCTTGATTTCGATGAGGTTGACGGCAGTCAGAAGCTGGCCGCTATCGGCGGTCACGATGTTCTGCGTGTTGCAGATGTCGTTTTCTTCCTGCTTGGAGCAAACCTTGAACCAACCCTGCGGCGTTCTCTGCTGCTGGGCTGATGCTGGTACTGCCGCGGCGGCGAGTAATGCAATTGCACCCGCGATGGATGCGGTTGCAGCGAATGTCTTCGGGTTGGACATGGTCAACTGGTTCCTTTCAGCGCACTTATCCGAAGTGTAACTTGATCACTTAGAATTGCTTTCTCTGGATTGGTTACCAAATGAGGCAACAGAGTGACCCTTCGTCTCGAACGCCGTGTTACACTGCATGTTAATGCAAATCCAGACTACTTTTAGGGTCAAGCCCCATTAACATGATCGAAATGGCGCCTGAAACGGCAAGAAGATGCCGCGCATGTTCCGGTCCGGCCTTAGGCCGGGCCGAAAGACGCATGCGCAAGTCGATATTTGGAGCATGGTCTTGCCCGAAAAGTCGAACAACTTTTCGGGACCATGCTCTGAGAGACGCGAAGGGCGGGGTCTTTCCCCCGGCCGAGCGGCTCGACACAGCAGCTTGCAGCCGTTTCGGCGTCCGAAGGATATGGTCCATTTGTCCGGCTTCATCGTCGCAAAGGCTTGACAATGAACCACATTGCCTTCGCCTTCGCTCCTTGTAACCGAACAAATGGCCTCATACCATTTCGACCAGATTAATGGGTCTTGACCCTAGCTCTGTTGTCATTTCAGGAAGATGATTACACCCCTTTGGCCGCAGAATCGTCATGAGATGGTAATCTCGTGGGCGAATCAAAGGAAAATCCCGCCAAAGGGACCATAAGGTTGAGACGATGCTGAAGAAAAGTTTCCAGATTCTGGCCCTGCTGACCATGACTTGTTCGATGACAAGCGCGGTTCTTGCCGAGCCAAAACATGGAATCGCCATGCGCGGCGAGCCTGCCCTGCCCGCTGATTACCCCTATTTCCCCTATGTGAATCCCGATGCGCCCAAGGGTGGCTCGATAACCTATGGCGTGGTCGGCACATTCGACAGTCTCAATCCCTTTCTGATCAAAAGCATGCGCACCTATGCGCGCGGCATGTTCGGCGATGCCGAATTTGGAAATCTGGTCTACGAAACGCTGATGCAGCGCAGCGCCGACGAGCCGTTCACCATGTATGGCTTGCTGGCGGAAAAGGTGGAGACCAACGAGGAACGCACATTCGTTGAATTCACGCTGAATCCGAAGGCAAAATGGTCCGATGGCCAGCCCGTCACGCCGGACGACGTGATCTTCACCTTCAATCTCCTGACGGAGAAAGGGCGCCCGCCCTTCAACACGCGGACGAAACTGATCTCGAAGATCGAACAGGTCGGCGAGCACGGCGTCCGCATCACGTTCAATGATCAGGCCAACCGGGAATTCCCCCTCATTCTCGCGCTGATGCCGGTTTTGCCGAAGCATGCCATCGATGCTGAAAATTTCGACCGGTCGCCGCTTGCCATCCCGGTTGGCAGCGGGCCCTATGTGGTCTCACAGGTGCAGCCGGGGCAGCGTATCGTCTTCAAGCGCGATCCCAACTACTGGGCGGCGGATTTGCCCAGCCGGCGCGGCTTCAACAATTACGACGTGATCACTGTCGAATATTTCCGCAATCTGCAGGCGCAGTTCGAGGCGTTCAAGAAGGGGGTTTTTGACGCGTTCATGGAAGGTGACCCGAACAAATGGGCCTCCTCCTACGGCTTTCCCGCCTTCAATGACGGACGTGTCGTCAAAAAGACGTTTGAGACCCACGCACCCGCCAATGTCTATGGATTTGTCTTCAACACCCGCCGCGACGAGTTCAAGGACAGATATGTCCGCGAGGCACTCGCCCTGATGTTCGATTTCGAGTGGACCAACCGCAACCTCTATGCCGGACGCTATCAGCGCCTGGCCAGCTATTGGCAGGGCTCGGAATTGTCGGCGCTCGGAAAGCCCGCCGATGCAGCCGAACGCGCCATTCTTGCCCCGTACCCCGACGCAGTTCTTCCCGAAGTCATGGATGGCACCTACACGCCGGCCACGACGGACGGCTCGGGCCGCGACCGCAAGGAAATGAAGCGCGCCTACGATCTGCTGGTCAGCCGCGGTTACGCGATCAAGGACGAGCAGATGCTCGATCCGAACGGCAATGCGCTGAGTTTCGAAATTTTGACCCGCTCCGTGGCCGAGGAGCGTCTGGGTATCGCCTACAAGCGCACGCTGGAGCGCCTGGGTATCGCGGTCACGATCCGCACGGTCGATGACGCGCAGTATCAGAAACGCCTGCAAACCTTTGATTATGATGTGATTCTTGGCGCCTATTCCGGGTCGCTCTCACCGGGATATGAACAATATGCCCGCTGGGGCAGCCAATCGAAGGACATCGAGGGCAGCTTCAACTATGCCGGCGTTGCCGACCCTGTTGTCGACGCGTTGATTGACAAGATGCTTGCCGTCCACGGCCAGTCGGAGTTTGTCAGCATCGTGCGCGCCCTCGACAGAGTGTTGATCTCCGGCCATTATATGGTGCCAATTTACTACCAGCCCGAGCAATGGATTGCCTATTGGGCGCATCTGCAACACCCGGACAAGACATCTCTCAACGGCTACCAGCTTCAGACGTGGTGGTCTGACAAACGATAGGTTGAACATCATGACCGAAAAGAAATTCACCATCGACGTTGTGTCGGATGTTGTCTGCCCCTGGTGCTTTGTCGGCCGCAAGCGGCTGGAGAGCGCCCTCGCCCTCAATCCCGATCTGGACGTGACGGTCAACTGGCGTCCGTTTCAGCTGGACCCGACGCTGCCGAAACAGGGCAAGGACCGCAACCGCTACATGACGGAGAAATTCGGCAGCTCGGACCGGATTTTTGAAGTGCATCAGCAATTGATCGAGCTCGGCAAGGAAGAAGGCATCGAGTTCGACTTCGAGGCCATCGAGATTGCCCCCAATACACTGGACGCGCATCGCCTGATCCGCTGGGCCTCGCAGGCCGGTCCCGATATCCAGGACAAGATCGTCGGCATTCTCTTTTCCTATTATTTTGAACAGGGAAAGAACATCGGCGACCATCAGGTGCTGATCGAAGCGGCTGAAGAAGGTGGCATGGACAGCGCTATCGTCGCGAGCCTGCTGCCGACCGACGCGGACAGCGTCGGCGTGCGCCAGGAAATCGACACCGCCAACCAGATCGGCGTGCGCGGTGTGCCCTGCTTCATCCTGGATCAGAAATACGCGGTCATGGGCGCACAGTCCGCCGATGCGCTGGCCGATGCCATCCGCCAGACAGCCGACGGTTTCGAACCCCGCCCGACCTGATATGAAGCGCCGGTGGAGGCTGGCCGCTATGCGGCGGCCAGTTTCGCCAGCTGGGTCATCACGACGGCCGCGCCATTCAGGCGCTTTTCCGCGGTTGGCCAATCGCGCACGAACACGATGCTCTGGTCCGGGCGGATTTTCGCCATCGAGCCCTGCTCGCCGATCATCTTCACCAATGCCGCCGGATTGCTGAACGTCTTGTTGCGGAACTGGATGACGATGCCCTTCGGCCCGGCATCGAGCTTGTCGACATTGGCACGGCGGCACAGCGCCTTGATGTAGACGATCTTGAGCAGATGCTGCACTTCATCAGGCAAAGGTCCGAACCGGTCGATCAGCTCGGCGCCAAAGCCGTCGATATCCTGCAGTTCCTCCAGATCGGCGAGACGGCGATACAGCCCCAGCCGCAATTGCAGGTCCGGCACATAGGTTTCCGGAATCATCACCGCCGTACCGACCGCAATCTGCGGCGACCAGTGACCATCCTCGACCTCGCCCGTCCCCTTGATCTCCGCGACCGCCTCTTCCAGCATCTGCTGATAGAGCTCGAAGCCGACTTCCTTGATATGGCCGGACTGTTCTTCGCCGAGCAGATTGCCCGCACCGCGAATATCCATGTCGTGGCTCGCCAGCTGGAAACCGGCACCAAGCGTATCGAGCGATTGCAACACTTTCAGCCGCCGGTCGGCCATCTGCGTCAGCATCTTGTTGGCCGGGAGCGTGAACAAGGCAAAAGCGCGCTGCTTCGACCGGCCGACACGACCGCGCAACTGGTAGAGCTGGGCAAGGCCGAACATGTCGGCGCGGTGGATGATCAGCGTGTTGGCCGTCGGAATATCAAGACCGGATTCAACGATGGTCGTCGACAACAGCACATCATACTGCCCGTCATAGAAGGCATTCATGATGTCATCGAGCTCACCGGGCGGCATCTGTCCGTGCGCAACGGCCACTTTCAGCTCCGGTACCTGCGAATCCAGAAAATCCTTGATCTCGCTGAGGTCCGAAATGCGCGGGCAGACATAAAAGCTCTGACCGCCGCGATAACGCTCGCGCAGCAATGTTTCGCGGATAACCAGCGGATCGAATGGCGAGACGAACGTGCGCACGGCCATGCGGTCGACCGGTGGCGTGGTGATGAGCGACAATTCGCGAACGCCAGTCAGCGCCAGCTGCAATGTGCGCGGGATCGGCGTTGCCGACAGGGTCAGCACGTGGACGTCCGATTTGAGATCCTTCAACCGTTCCTTGTGCTTGACGCCGAAATGCTGCTCTTCATCGATAATCAGAAGACCGAGATTCTTGAACTTGATGCCCTGCCCGAGCAAGGCATGGGTGCCGACGACAATATCGACCTGTCCTTCGGCAATACCCTTCTTGTTCTCGGCCAGTTCCTTGGCGCCCACCAGCCGGGATGCCTGCGCCACATTGACCGGCAATCCCTGAAAGCGTGTTGAAAAGGTCTTGTAGTGCTGGCGCGACAACAGCGTGGTTGGCACGACCACGGCCACCTGAACCCCGTTGAGCGCCGCGACGAAGGCGGCACGCAGGGCCACTTCCGTCTTGCCGAATCCCACATCGCCGCAGATCAGCCGGTCCATCGGCTTGCCAAGCGAGAGATCGTCAATGACTGCCTCAATGGCCCGGTCCTGATCTTCCGTCTCCTCATAGGGGAAACGCGCGGCAAACTCGCCGTAGAGACCATCGGGCGGCGTAAGCACGGGGGCGCCACGCATCTGCCGTTCGGCGGCAATGCGGATGAGGTGACCGGCAATCTCCAGCAGGCGTTTCTTCAGCTTGGCCTTGCGCGCCTGCCAGGCCCCGCCGCCCAGCTTGTCGAGCACCGCTGTCGAGCTCTCCGAGCCAAACCGGGACAGGAGCTCGATGTTTTCAACGGGCAGGAACAGACGGTCATCGCCCGCATAGTGGATTTCCAGGCAATCATGCGGCGCACCGGCCGCCGTGATCGTCCGCAAGCCGACAAACCGCCCGATGCCATGGTCGACGTGCACGACAATATCGCCCGCATTGAGCGCTGCCACTTCACTGATGAAATCCTGATCGCGCTTGCGGCGCTTGGAACGGCGAATGAGCCGGTCGCCCAGAATATCCTGTTCGGCGACAACAACGAGATCGCCCGCGTCGAAACCGGTTTCCAGCGACAGGATGCCCGCCGTAATCTTGTCGCGCGCCAGCGCCTTGACCGTGCGCAGGTCTTCGACCAGCTCGATTTTTTCCAGCCCGTGCTCGTTCAGAACCTGGATGAGCCGGTCACGCGAACCTTCGCTCCATGCGGCCAGCAGTACCTTTTTACCGGCCGCCCGCTCATCGGCAATATGCTTGACCACGCTGTCAAACACATTGGCGTCCTTGGCCGTGCGTTCCTCGACAAAGGTGCGCCCGCGATGGGCACCGGCATGGATGACGGAGCGGCCGGTCGCGAACGGCGCATCGAACGGCGAGAAGTCAACGCGCATGCCCGAGGCCACCGCCGCGGCTTCCACTTCCGCCGGTGTCAGGTAGAGCGAGCCCGGCTCGACGGGCTTGTAGGGCACTGCCTCACCCGGTTCCGTGCCATCCGACTGCTTCTTGCGCGCCTCGTAGTGATCGACCACCATCTTGTGGCGTTCAGCCATCGCCTCATGCGCCAGATGATCGAAGATGACAGGCATGCGGCCCGCATGGTCGAAGACGGTTTCCATGCGCTCGTAGAACAGCGGCAGCCAGTGCTCCATGCCGGCAAAGCGGCGGCCTTCCGATATCGCCTGATACAGCGCGTCATCGCGCGACGGCGCCCCGAATTTCTGCACATAGTGCGAGCGGAACCGGCTGATTGTCTCCGGCGAGAGCGTGATTTCGCTCATCGGCTGCATGGAGAATTCGGTTTTCTGGCTGGATGTGCGCTGCGATGCGGCATCGAATGTGCGGATGGATTCCAGCGTGTCCCCGAAGAAATCCAGCCGCAGCGGCTCTTCGGCGCCAGGTACGAACAGATCGAGAATACCGCCGCGCACGGCATACTCGCCCACATCCCGCACAGTTGAAACGCGCTCAAACCCATTGTTTTCAAGACGTTGAACAAGCGCGTTCATGTCAATTCTGTTGCCGGGCTTCGCGAGAAAGAGCTGTTCGGCCAGGACTTTGCGCGGCGGCAGCTTTTGCAGCACCGCATTGGCGGTCGCCAGGATGACGCCGGGGTGTTTCTGGTCGCGCAGCGCCGCGAGGCCGGCCAGCGCCGCCAGGCGCCGCGCCGCCGTGTCCGATCCGGGCGACACGCGGTCATAGGGCAGGCAGTCCCAGGCGGGCAGCTGCAGCACCGGCAGATCGGGCTGAACGAAGCCCAGCACCTGTTCGATGTCGGCGACGCGCTGACCATCGCTGGCGATGAACAGCACGGGACCGCCCGCTCCCGCCTCGGCGACCACCTTGGCAAGCGCAAATGCTTCATATCCGTCGACCACACCATCGATGACGACGTGTCCGTTGATATCCGGTTTCAGTCCGAGTTTGGAAAAGGCATTCATGTCGAATCAGAATTTCATAGCGTTGCGGGAAGCCAGAATCCTGTGAAAGATCGGCGTATTGAATTCTTCGGGCACGTCAGCTTCCCCGGTGACCCATTTCAGCAGGTCGCGGTCGAGCGCTTCCATCAGTGCTTCATACTGATCGAGTTCCGCCTCCGTCAGGCTTTCGATGTGCGCATCGGCAAACTGCCCGAGAATCAGATCCATCTCGCGCATGCCGCGATGCCAGGAACGGAAGAGGATTTTGCGCTGTCTTGGCGGCAGATCAACTGTTGAACGACTGCTTCCGGTCATGGACAGTCTCCCTTGAAATATCGTGAAAAGGCTTCGATGGGCGGGAAGCCAAAGGATTGCGGCTGGGTATAGCGCGCATTGACGCCGCTGTCAGCCTTGCAACACGCTTTGAAGACGTTAAACCTAGGGAATGCGTCCTTCACTGCTCGATCCCCTTTTTGCTTCCGTTCGCTCGCTGCCCGGCATCGGGCCGAAGGTGACGGGCCTGCTTGCCACGCTGCTGGGAACGCAGCCACCCGGAACCGAACCCCGCGTCGGCAATCTGGTCTACCTGCCGCCCAACAGTGTCATCGACCGGCGCAATCGTCCCGGTATCGCCCATGCACCGGAAGGCGCCATCGTCACGCTGGAACTGCGTGTCGACCGCCATCAGCCGGCACCAAGCGGGCGAAGCAACGTGCCGCACCGGGTTTTTGCCCATGATGACACGGGAGAAATAGGGCTTGTCTTCTTTCACGCCAAAAAGGCATGGCTCGAAAACGCTCTGCCCGTGGGTGAAACCGTCATCGTCTCCGGCCGCATGGAATGGTTCAACGGCCGTCCGACCATGGTTCACCCCGACCATATCGCCAGCATTGCCGATGCAGCGTCGCTGCCGCTGGTCGAACCGGTTTATCCTCTGACGGCCGGCCTGTCGCCCAAGGTCCTGGCACGCGGCATACACGAAGCGCTGGCACGCACACCGGAAATGCCCGAGTGGATCGAAGCGCCCGTGCTGGCAAAACATGAATTTCCCGCGCATCGGCAGGCGCTTGAAACGATTCATCGCCCGCAGGACCCTTCCGATATCGCACTGGATCATCCCGCGCGCCAGCGGCTTGCCTATGACGAGTTTCTCGCCGGTCAGCTGGCTCTCGCGCTTGTGCGCCTGAAAACCCGCCGGCTGTCCGGCCGCAAGCTGGAGGGCGACGGCAGCCTGAAAGCCAGGGTCATCGCGGCTTTGCCCTATGATCTGACCGGCAGCCAGCAGCAGGCGATCAAGGAAATCATCGCTGACCTGCGCCAGCCGGAACGGATGCTCAGACTGCTGCAGGGTGACGTGGGGTCTGGCAAAACCATCGTCGGCCTGCTGGCCATGGCGCATGCCGCCGAATCCGGCGGACAATCCGCGCTGATGGTGCCCACGGAAGTTCTGGCCCGGCAGCACTATGCCACCATTGCGCCACTTGCGGCCAAGGCGGGCCTGCGGACAGCCCTGCTGACTGGCCGGGAAAAAGGCCGCGAGCGCGAAGACATTCTTGACGGCCTGCGTTCTGGCGCTATCCACATCGTCATCGGGACGCATGCGCTCTTTCAGGAAAAGGTGAACTACCACGACCTTGTCTTTGTAATCATTGATGAACAACATCGGTTCGGCGTGCACCAACGGCTGCTGCTTCAGTCCAAGGGTTCTGCACCGGATATGCTGGTCATGACAGCGACGCCCATTCCGCGCACGCTGGTTCTGACCGCTTTCGGCGATATGGATGTGTCGAAACTGACGGAGAAACCCGCCGGGCGCCGGCCGATCACCACCGCCATCCTGCCGATGGAGCGCTTGAGCGAACTGGTGGACCGCATGCGCCGCGCCATCGCCGACGGCCAGAAAATCTACTGGATCTGCCCGCTGGTCGAGGAATCGGAGCTGGTCGACCTGGTTTCAGCCGAAGAGCGTTTCCAGTCGCTGCAGCCCTTGCTGGGCAATCAGATCGGCCTTGTCCATGGCCGCATGACCGGGCCGGAAAAAGACGCCGCCATGCTGGCCTTCAAGAATGGCGAGACACGCCTGCTGATTGCAACCACGGTCATCGAAGTCGGTGTGGATGTGCCCGATGCAACGATCATCGTGATCGAACATGCCGAGCGGTTCGGTCTTGCCCAGCTGCATCAGCTGCGCGGGCGTGTCGGGCGCGGCGACAAGCCATCGACCTGCCTGCTGCTCTATAAGGGCCCGCTCGGCGAAGTGGCCCGGGCGCGCCTGGAAATCATGCGCGAGACGGAAGACGGCTTCCGCATTGCCGAGGAAGACCTGAAGCTGCGCGGTGAAGGCGAATTGCTGGGCACCCGCCAATCCGGCACGCCGGGCTTTCGCCTCGCCAGCATCGAGGCGCATCAGGAGCTTCTCGAAATCGCCAGAAAGGATGCGCGCTATATTCTCGGGCGCGATCCGGAGCTGCAGAGCGCGCGAGGCGAAGCCTTGCGCGTCCTGCTCTATCTCTTCGAGCGCGATGAAGCCGTCCGGCTGCTTCGCGCCGGATGAATCATTCGACCGTGACCGATTTTGCCAGATTGCGCGGCTGATCCACGTCCGTTCCCATGAACACCGCCGTGTAGTAGGCCAGCATCTGGATCGGCAGCGCGTAAATGATCGGCGTGATGATTTCGGGCATATCCGGCAGAATGACCGTGTGCATGGTTTTCAGCGTGCTTGCCGCCGCGCCGCGCTCATCGGTGATCAGAATGATCTTGCCGCCGCGCGCCGCCACTTCCTGCATGTTCGATACGGTCTTTTCAAACCAGTGATCATAGGGGGCAATGACGATGACCGGCATGGATTCATCGATCAGCGCGATCGGACCATGTTTCAACTCGCCCGCCGCATACCCCTCCGCATGAATGTAGGAAATTTCCTTCAGCTTCAGCGCGCCTTCCAGCGCCAGCGGGAAACTCGTGCCACGGCCGAGATAAAGCGCATGCTTCACCTGCGAGAGATCGCGGCTGATCGCCTCCATCTGCTGCTCGAGTTTCAGGGCCTGTGTTGCATAGCGCGGAATTTCTGACAGTTCATGCACCAGACGGCGCTCGTCTTCTTCCGAAATAGTCCCGCGCATCCTGCCGGCAATAACCGCAAGTGACGCGAGCACTGACAACTGGCAGGTGAACGCCTTGGTGGAGGCAACGCCGACTTCCGGACCGGCCAAGGTCGGGAAGATGGTGTCCGACTCGCGCGCCATGGTCGATTCCCGCACATTGACCACAGAACTGATGGTCAATCCCTGCTGCTTGCAGTAGCGCAGCGATGCCAGCGTATCGGCGGTTTCGCCGGATTGGGAGACAAACAGCGCAAGACTGTCCTTGGACAAGGGCATTTCACGATAGCGGAATTCCGAAGCCACATCGATATCGACGGGAAGCCGCGCGATCTGCTCGAACCAGTATTTGCCGATCAGTCCGGCATAATAGGCCGTTCCGCAGGCGGAGGCTGCAATCCGGTCGACCCTGGCAAAATCGACGGGCGCCGCATCGCTGCGGACAATGCCCTTGGAAAAATCGAGATAATTGGCCAGTGTATGGGAGATGACTTCGGGCTGTTCATGGATTTCCTTTTCCATGAAATGCCGGTGATTGCCTTTGCTGACGAGGAACGCCGTACCGGCTGATTTTTCGATGCGGCGCTGCACGGTTGCACCGGCCTCGTCATAGATCACCACGCCCTTGCGCGTCAGCACGGCCCAATCGCCATCTTCCAGATAGGACAGGCGGTCGGTGAACGGGGCAAGCGCAATGGCGTCCGAGCCCAGATACATCTCGCCATCGCCGTAACCGACCGCAAGCGGCGGACCGTTGCGCGCCGCGATCAGCAGGTCGTCTTCGCCCTTGAACATGATGGCAATGGCAAAGGCACCGCGCAGTTGCGGCAAGGTCTGGCGAACGGCTTCAACGGGCGCAAGACCGCGATCCAGCGCACGTGTCACCAGGTGCGCCACGGTTTCCGTATCGGTTTCGGTCTCGAAGACGTAGCCGTCTTTTTCCAGCATGCTGCGCAGTTCGGCAAAATTCTCGATGATGCCGTTGTGAATGACCGCAAGACGCGGCGTGGTATGCGGGTGCGCATTGCGCACTGTCGGGGCGCCATGCGTGGCCCAGCGGGTGTGGCCGATGCCGATGGTGCCGGAAAGTGGCTGATCCTTCAGCAGCGTATCGAGATTGACGAGCTTGCCTTCGGCGCGCCGCCGATCGAGGACACCCTCGTCCAGCGTTGCAACACCGGCGGAATCATAACCGCGATATTCCAAGCGTTTCAACGCGTCCACCAGCAAAGGCGCAACCTGTTCGCGTCCGATAATTCCGACAATACCGCACATAAAAAGCTCCGATGGCTCAGGGTCTCGATTTCAACCTGCCTAAAGGGAATCCGTACAGGCAGGAAGTCAAATTCCGTTTCAATGTCTGGCATGAACTGCCAATGCGTTATTCCGCGGCCTTCTTGGCCTTTTTCTGCGCGGCATAACCTGCGCGCAGTTGAACCGCCCGGCCTTCCTTGTTGACCTGATGCGCCCGGCCAAACGCCAGCGCATCCGCCGGGACATTCTGGGTAATCACGCTGCCCGAAGCGACATAGGCATTGTCGCCCACCGACACCGGCGCGACCAGCGACGTGTTGGAGCCGATAAAAGCACCGACCCCGATCTCCGTCAAAGCCTTGTTGTAGCCGTCGTAATTGCAGGTGATCGTTCCGGCACCAATATTGGCATCGGCACCGATTGTGGCATCGCCGAGATAGGTCAAATGGCTGACCTTGGCACCAACGCCGATCCTGGTGTTCTTGACCTCGACGAAATTTCCGACCTTGGCATTGGCAGCAAGATCGGCGCCCGGGCGCAGCCGGGCGAACGGGCCGACATTGGCGCCCGGCCCCACCTTCGCCCGTTCCAGATGGGAAAAGGCGTGAATGACGGCGCCGGTCGCAACCGACACCCCCAGACCGAATACAATATGCGGTTCCAGCACCGCATCCGCTTCAATCAACGTGTCATGCGCAAAAAACACGGTCTCCGGCGCCTGCATGCTGACGCCAGCGAGCATCATTGCCCGCCGTTTGCGGTTCTGCCAGATGGCTTCGGCTTCCGCCAGTTCGACGCGGGTGTTGATGCCGATGACATTGTCGACGGCAATATCGATGGCAACGACGGATTTTCCCAGTGCATTGCCGATTTCAACCACATCCGTCAGATAATATTCGCCCTTGGCGTTGGCATTGGTGACCTTGTCCAGGAGCTGCAGGGCACTGTCACCGCGCAAGGCCATCAGGCCGCCATTGCAGAAACCGATTTTTTTCTCGTCTTCGCTGGCATCCTTGTCTTCGCGGATGGCGATCAGCTTGCCGCCCTTTTCGACCAGACGGCCATACCCCGCCGGGTTGTCCGGCCGGAAGCCCATGACGACCACATCGGCGCCCCCCGCCAATTTGGCGCGTGCCCGATCCAAGGCCGCAGTTTCAATGAGCGGCGTATCGCCGAACACCACAAGGATATCGTCATAGCCGCGTGCGATTGCATCGCGGGCAGCGAGAACCGCGTGGGCGGTGCCGAGCCGTTCAGTCTGTTCGTGCACCGTGACATGGGAAACCACCGATTGCACCGCGTCACGCACCGCATCGGCACCACGGCCGACAACCAGGGCGATATCGCTGCCCCCGGCGCTGTGAACCGCCTTTGCCACATGCGCTACGATGGGCAGCCCGGCAATCGGATGAAGCACTTTCGGCAGCGCTGATTTCATGCGCGTGCCCTCACCGGCGGCAAGAATGACCGAGAGGCAGGTACGTGATGTCATTGTCAGAATTCCGGATCCGTTTTGGCTCGACACAGTTTTACGCCCGATCGTGGCATAATCCCGGTTGCCAATGCATGAACAAGTTCCGCTTCTTTAGCCGAGTTGGCCGAGGATGGGAAATGTTTCAAGCAGCCAGAAAGAGAATGTCTGCAATCCGCCGGTCAGGAACAACACGCCGGTGATGACCAGCAGCCCGCCCATCACCTTTTCCACCTTGCCGAGATGCATGCGGAAGCGCGTGAGGAACCGCATGAAGTAACCGGAAAACAGGGCGGCGATGATAAAGGGAATGCCGAGACCCAGCGAATAGATGGCAAGCAGCAGTGCCCCGTCGGAAACCGTATCGCGGCCGCCCGCAAGGGCAAGGATCGGCCCGAGAACCGGCCCGATGCAGGGCGTCCAGCCGAAGGCGAAGGCCAGTCCCATGACATAGGCAGCCAGCGGGTTTGCCGGCTTGCCCTTGGTCTGGAACCGCGCTTCACGCGACAGGAAGGCAAGGCGGAACACACCGAGGAAATTCAGCCCCATCAGGATGATGACGACACCGGCGGCAATCGCGATCTCCTGCTGCCACATGCGCAGCAGCCCGCCGATCGTCGAGGCGCCCGCCCCCAGCAGCACGAAAACAGTCGAAAACCCGAGAACGAAGCAGAAGGATGAAAGCAACAGCGCCTGCCGCACTGGTGAAACGCGGGCAGCGGGCTGATCGGAACGGAAATCCTCCACGGTCACGCCGGCCATGTAGCAGAGATAAGGCGGCACCAGCGGCAACACACAGGGAGACAAGAACGACAGCGCACCGGCACCGGCAGCGGTCAGATAGGATACATCAAGCGCCATATGCGCTCCTCGTTTGGCATTTCAATTCTGATGGAAGCTGCCATAGGCCGAATCCCCCACAAATTCCAATCACCTTTTCGCCAGTTCGGCACACGGATGCGCTGTGATTGTCGCCAGCGGCAGCGCCAATCCCGCGTAAAATGCCTCCAATGCCCGGAAAAACCGTGGACAGGGCAAAAACAGGGCTTAATCTTGCAAAAACTGTGCACAATAGCTGTTGACCAATGCCGATGTCATCCCTATGTTCCGCCGCAATTCCCAAGGGGTAGCGCAAGCGCCTTTCCTGCCTGGGAGCGCGTAGCTCAGCCGGTAGAGCAACTGACTTTTAATCAGTAGGTCCGGGGTTCGAACCCCCGCGCGCTCACCATCAGCTCAACCATTCACGTCTGCCAATCGCCAATCGGCCGCACAAGCGCCCGACAGGGACAGGCGTGGGCCTATACCCGTCGATCAGACCGCAGTAAGATTGGGCCGGAACCGTCAATAAGCGGCGCCGTGGGGACCAAAACAAAAAATGAACGGAAACATCAAGGACAAGAACAGAGCCCTGATCCGGCTCGTCTACGAAAAAACACGCAGCGACGGGCCGCAATCAATGGCCCCCTTGCTTGACAGTGATTTCGTGGCCCGCATCGGCGACAGCGTGCCATGGGGCGGCGTTTACACCGGCCCGGAACACTATCTGAGCACGTGCGTGCGCCAGTATTCGCTCTATCTCGAACCGACATCCGTCGTCTATGAAACCCTGAATTGCCAGGATGACGAAGTACACGCACTCGTTCATCTCAAGATGCATGAAGGCGATGCGACGGTGCCCTTTCTCCACACCTGGACGATTCGCGGTGAAAAGCTCATCCATCTCAATTCTGTCTGCCTGCAGCCGGCTCTCCTGTCCGGCTCCCTCCTGTCGATCCGCAGAAGGCGGCCAAAACGTCTGAAACTCTACGAACGCCTGATGACGATCAAGCGGCGTCAGAATATATGAGGGCGAGAGCCGGCTGTTCTGGCACAAGATCAATAAAACCATCGCCGGCACGCGCGCCTGCCCCGCGCGCCGGCAACACCAAAAATATCTGAAATACCCATTGTCCCCGGGCCGTTTCGTGTTTTAGCTTCTTTCCGGCCGCCCGCCCCCACGCTTTCCCCGAGAATGCAGGATGAACACATGACCAACGATCTTCTCGTTCGCCCCGTCACCCGTCAGGATTATGACCAGTGGCTGCCACTTTGGGATGGTTACAATGCGTTTTACGGACGGTCGGGCCCGACAGCGCTGGCGGCGGACATCACCCGCACAACCTGGGAACGATTCTTCGATGCCTATGAGCCGGTCAATGCCCTTGTTGCGGAGAGCGGCGGACAGCTCCTGGGGCTGACGCACTACATCTTCCACCGCAGCACCATTTCGATTGCACCAAACTGCTATCTGCAAGACCTGTTCACCAACGAGGCGGCACGGGGAAAAGGCGTCGGCAGAGCCCTGATCAACGGCGTTTACGAACGGGCGCAGCTTGCAGGGTCCCCTCGCGTTTATTGGCTCACCCACGAGACCAATCACACCGCCATGGAACTCTACAACAAAGTGGCGGATCATTCCGGCTTTGTAGTTTATCGAAAGATGTTTTGAACGCGTCACTCCTTCTGAAGGTCAATACTCAATCTCAGGGGTGATATTTAACACGAGCAGAAATAAAAAATTTTGTTGTTGGTGAAAATTACCAGGAATTACTATTGTTATTGTTCATAAATGTGCAATAGTTGTCAGATATACTTCTGATATACCCAGAAAACCTGAAAGAAAAAACGCGAATTGGGAATAGTCCGCAATTCGTGATGCTCTGCGTTACAACCCAAGGGGAATTCATATGAAGAAAATTTTGCTGGCGACGATGATCGCACTGGCGCCTGCTGCAGCGCCCGCCGCGACCCTCACCTTTCCGAGCGAGGCGCCGGTTGCGTCGATCACCATCCCGAATAGCTGGGGACCCAAGGAAACCGAAGGTGGGATCGACGCCACATCCGATGATTCGGCCATCTATCTCTCCGTCGATGTGGCCGATGCCAAAACATCCGACAAGGTGATCAGTGACGCCATCGATTTTCTGACGGAAAACGGCGTGAAGATCGATGACTCCACCAAGAAGACCTCAACGGACCAGATCAACGGAATGGACATGACCAATCTGGACTGGAGCGGCACGGACAAGGAAGGCGCCGTGAACATCGGATTGTCATTTGCCGCGCCCACACCGGACAAGCTCCTTGTCATCACCTATTGGGGTTCCAAGGGCACACAGGAAAAACACGCCCCCGAACTCCTGGCAATCATCGGTTCGCTCAAGCCGGCCGCGAAATAACATATCCCAAGACGGGAGTGTCCTGACTGCGGGAGTCAGGACACGAGCTTTTCCCGCAGAAACAATCCGAGTTCCCGCACGATCTTGGATGGGTCCTTGCCGACAAACAGTCCGAAATCGGCACTTGGCGCCTCCGGCAGGTTGCGGCCGCCGTCAATGGTTTCGCAGTCGGACGGCAGGCTTTCCGGCAGCATGAGACTATAGCCAAGTCCGGCACGCAAGGCGCCGATGAGAGCACCGTAGCTCGAGACCCGGCACGCCACGGACCATGCGACCCCGGCGCTGGCGAACGCCACTGTTGTCTTGTCCTGCCAGGTGCAGGAACCTTCGAAGACGATGAGGGGGATGGGATCGCCCTCACCGACATCGATCAAACGGCTGCCGCTCCAGACCAGTTGCCGCGACCAGTGAAAAAACGGCGCAAACGAAAAGCGCGATGGATCGGCAACAACAATATCCAGCTTGCCCGACTGGAGACTTTGGCTGAGCTCTCCGCTGTGCGCCGTGACGAGATCAAGTTCCACCTGCGGAAATCTCTTGCGAAATTCCGCCAGCAGAATGGGCAACCGTGTAACGACAAGGTCTTCAATCAGCCCGAGCCTCACCCGCCCGACCAGCTGGCGTCCCTCGATCTGTTGACGCGCATCTTCGCCAAGCGCAATGAGCTTGCGGGCGTAAGCGACGAGAATTTCGCCAGAATCGGTCAGCGACACACCGCGTGACGAACGCTTGAGAAGCTGCGTGCCGAGATCCGCCTCCAGCCGCTTGAGCTGCATGCTGACCGCCGCCTGCGTGCGCGCCAGTTTCTCCGCCGCACCGCTGACGGTACCCGTTTCGGCAACCACGAGCAGCGCTCGCAACAGGTGCGGATCAAGATTCATGTCCATCAAGAA
Organism: uncultured Phyllobacterium sp.; assembly: GCF_902479695.1. NCBI lineage: Bacteria > Pseudomonadati > Pseudomonadota > Alphaproteobacteria > Hyphomicrobiales > Phyllobacteriaceae > Phyllobacterium > uncultured Phyllobacterium sp. The sequence goes on from NZ_CABSQF010000002.1 coordinate 73,991, forward strand.
ACCTTATATCGATATAAGCAATATCAAGATACATTATCTCTACCAAGCATGGCAAGGAATGCTCCCCAGCATAAGGAGATTGCCTTGACGAGTTTCCGTGACCGTTTTGAACAGACCGGCCTGACCTGGCCGGAAATCGCACCAGCCGACTTTCCGTTCGCACCGTCTATCCGCGTCGACAATGTCGTCTATATCTCCGGCCAGATACCCGAGGCGGGAGAAGACATCGCCTACACGGGCAAAGTCGGCGAAACGATCAGCCTCGAAGAGGCGAAACAGGCGGCTGCGATGTGCGTTGCCAACATCCTGTTCTGGCTGAGCCGGGAATTGGACGGCGATCTGAGCCGAGTTGTCCAGGTAGCCAGGATCACGGTTTACGTGAACGCCGTCGCCGGGTTCAGCGATTATTCAACGGTCGGCAATGGCGCATCCGAACTGTTGCTCAAAGTGCTGGGTGACAGGGGCAGACATGCCCGCGCGGCGATCGGCATGGCGGGCCTGCCCCTGAATGTCCCGGTCGAAGTGGATGCCATCATCCATGTCCGCTAGCCCATTGAAAAAGTGAGATCTCTACCATGAACCTTGGACTGGAAGGAAAACGGGCTCTTGTGCTCGGCGGCAATAAGGGGCTTGGTCGCGGCGTCGCCAGCGCCCTGGCCGAAAACGGCGCGGTTGTTGCCATTGCCGGACGGGACGATGCGGCGTTGAACGCCACGGCCAGTGCGCTGCGCGTGCATTCGCCCCGCTCCTTCGCCCTCAACGCCGATCTTGCCGATCCGGTGGCTTTGGCCGCCATGCTTGACCGTGTTGATGAGGCGATGGGCGGCATCGATATCCTGCTGCTGAATGGCGGCGGGCCGCCGCCGTTTCCGGCGGCTTCGCTGAATATTGTCCAATGGCGCACCCAGTTCGAAGCCATGTTCCTGTCCGGCGTGCGTATCGCCGCGCATTTTCTGCCGGGGATGCGCGAGCGGCAATGGGGCCGCATCCTCGTGGTGTCGTCGACGAGCGTCCGGGAGCCGATTGCCGGCCTGACCGCGTCCAACGCGTTGCGCGCTGCCGTTGCCGGCTGGGCAAAGAGCCTTGCCGGAGAAGTCGCTGCCGATGGGATAACGGTCAATCTGCTGCTCGCGGGACGCCTCGCCACGGCACGCACCGACATGCTGGATCGCATGGATGCCGAAGCACGGGGTGTTGACGTCGCCGTCATTGCCGCAGAGAGCCAGGCGGGCGTGCCTGTCGGTCGCTACGGAACGGCGGATGAGTTCGGCGCCATGGCTGCCTTTCTCGCCAGCGAAAAGGCTTCATACGTCACCGGGGCGGCAATACCGGTGGATGGCGGCTTGTCGCACGCGATCATCTGAATCAAGCTTTGTTTATGCGGAGCCGGACCTGTATCATGGGCCGGCCACCGCAAAAATCATCCAATCGAAGGAACAGCCCCATGCCGGAACGCAGCCGCGTCGATGCTTTTGTTGCAACTGTCGTCAGCGGTGATCATGTGAAAGCAATCACCGATTTCTATCATGAAAATGCCTCCATGCAGGAGCCCGGCAAGGAACCGCGCCGCGGCCGCGAGCTGCTTGAAAACCACGAACAGAACGCGCTCGACCGGCTGGACCGGATGTATACGCACCCGGCCCGCGCTGTCCTGATCGACGGCGACAACGTCGTCATTCAGTGGATATTCGACGCGACATCCAGGGATGGCGTGACCCGGCGTCTCGAAGAACTCGCGCTGCAGCGCTGGCAGGGTGACCGCATCATCGAAGAACGCTTCTTCTATGACACCGCGTCGGCATGGGCCGTGGTCCAGCCATAACGCTGCAAATCAGCTCCTGCCTGCCCGTGTTGCCAGCTTGATTGCCGTTGCCGTGAGGATCAGCGTGGCGGAAGCCACAACAATGACCGATGTGAACGCGCTTTCGAAGGCATCCCGGGCAAAGCCGACCAAGGCGGGTGCGACGTCCGGTGCGAGCCCCTTCGCATAGATCAACGCCTCATCGAGGCTGTCATAGACCATCACCGGCGCATTCATGCTGTCAGGCAGCGTCAGGCTGATGCTGTAGATCGTCGACATGAGACTGCCGAGCAAGGCGACACCCATGGCGCCGCCGAGCTCGTAGGACACTTCTTCAATCGACGCCACCGTACCGGCGCTTTCTTCCGGCGTGTTGAGCATGATGGCGCTCGACGCCGCCGTCATGGCCGCACCGAAGCCAAAACCGAGAACGGCAAGGCTGGCGATCTGCACGAGCGGCCTTGCGTCATGGACGTAGAGCAGGCTGGCAACGCCGAGCCCCGCCGCTGTAAGGCTGACCCACATGATGGGTTCCGAGCCAAGGCGCGGCAGCGCCAGGCCCGCCAGCGGACCCGCCGCAAAGGCGGCGAGCGGCACCGGCAGGATCAGAAGCCCTGCTTCGAGCGGCGACAGGCCCATGACCAGCTGGAAACGCTGGCTCAGCACCAGCTCCATGCCCACGAGCGTGAGAGAGGCGATGAAGGCGGTCGCGACACCCGACGAGAATCTCCGGTTCCGGAACAATCTGAAATCGATCATCGGTTGCGCCGAGCGTCCCTGCCGCCGGACAAACAGCCACAGGAAGACGATGCCGATCATCGCAGCAACCAGTGCCGCCGCGTAAACCGGTGTTTGCTTGCCGAATTCCTTGATCGCATAGGTCACGCCGACAAGCCCGACCATGATCTGCGCGGATGCGACGAGATCCCAGGGGCGCGTCGTATCGCCCGCGCGGTTGGGAATGATCCACAGTGTGAAAGCCAGCGCCACGACGACGATAGGGACGTTGATCAGGAAAACCGAGCCCCACCAAAAATATTCGAGCAGGACACCGCCCAGCACGGGCCCGACGGCTGCACCGCCCGATGCAATCGCCGCCCAGATGCCAATGGCAAAGGCGCGCTCCTGCTCGTCGGCAAAGGTCTGCCGGACGATGGAAAGCGTGGCCGGCATCATCATGGCTGCACCCACGGCCAGCAAGGCGCGCGAAGCAATGAGCACCCCGCTTGTCGGGGAGAATGCGGCTGCCAGCGAGGCAAGGCCGAACACGACGAGGCCGCCGGCAAACAATTTCTTGTTGCCGATCCGGTCGCCAAGCGCGCCGGCACCGGGCAGAAGGCCGGCGACAACCAGCGGATAGGCGTTGACGATCCACAGCTTGGCCGAGGCCGAAGCATGAAGATCATGGGTCAGACGCGGCAGAGCCGTGTAGAGAACTGTCATGTCGATGACGACGAGGAACAGCGCGCTGGAGACGATCGCAAGGACCAGCCAGCGGTTTTGGGGTAGCATTTTTTCACCATTGGAGCATTTGCCGCTCCCGTTATATTTGCGGTCATGCATTGATTGGGTATCGCTGCATCGTGGCATATATAAATACGTTCGTATTGAAATGGAAGAGGAAGACTGTTTTGGGCCGGAAACGCACGATTGATCGGGGCAAGGTTCTCGATGCGGCGGAAGCCGTGGTGAGCAAGGTGGGCGCTGCGGCGCTCACCATCGATGCGGTGGCGAAAGCGGCCGGGATCACCAAGGGCGGCGTGCAATATTGCTTTGGCACCAAGGGCGCCCTTATCGATGCGATGCTGGAACGCTGGGGTGAAGCCTATGATGCGGAAGTCGTGCAACTCACCCAGGGAACCCCGGTTTCGCCGATTCGCGCCCATCTGGAAGCCACGCGCAAAGGCGACGAAAGCTCCAACGCCAAGGCGGCAAGCCTGATGTCGTCCCTGATCCAGACACCGGAGCACCTTGCCAGCACCCGCGCCTGGTACAAAACCAGAATGGCGGATTTCGACCTGTCAACCGAAGCGGGCCGCCGCGCGCGCATCGCCTTTATCGCCACGGAAGGCATTTTCATGCTGCGCTTCTTCGGTTTCATGGAAATCGGTGACCGGGACTGGAACGCCGTCTTTGACGATATCCAGTCCTTTGTGCTGACCGGGGAATAGGCGTCAGGATGCCAGAGGGATTGTCAGCTCCGCCCGCAATCCGCCCTCCGGATCGTTTTCAAGCTTGATATCGCCGCCGCTGCGCCGGGCAATGTTGCGGGCGATGGTCAAGCCAAGACCAAACCCGCCCGTTTGCCGGTTTCGCGACCCCTCCACCCGGCGGAATGGCTGGAACACCTCATCCAGCTTGGCCTGCGGAATACCGGGACCATGATCCTTGATAACCAGGACAATCTCATTGCCGGCCAGCTTCAGACTGACATCGGCTCTTTCGCCATAGGCCACCGCATTGTCGATCAGATTTGTGACACAGCGGCGCAAGGCGATCGGCCGCCCGGTGCAGATGAGCTTGCGCGCGCCGATGCCTTTCTTTTCAAACGTCACTTGCGGATAATTATCGACAATCGAGTCGACCAGAGACCAGAAATCGATCTTTTCCTGTTCTTCATCGACCACTTCATAGGTGGCGAAGTCGATGACCGAACGGGAAATCGCCTCGATATCGTTGAGATCCTGCATCAGCGACTGGCGCAGCTGGGATTTGCGCAGCAATTCGAGCCGCAGGCGGATGCGGGTCAACGGCGTGCGCAAATCATGGGCGAGTGCCGCCGCCAATTGTTCACGGTCGGCCACATATTCGCGCAGTTGCGCCTGCATGGCATTGACGGCCCGCGCCGCCGATTTGTACTCGGTGCTGCCGAATTCCGGCAAAGGCGGAATTTTGACATCCTCGCCGATGCGCTTGACCGCGCTTTCCAATGCACGATACGGCGCCGTCAGCCGGCGCATGGCCCAGATCGACAAGATGATGACAATGGCCGCGACGGCGCCGAACAATGGCAGGGTCTGCACGGTGAGGATCGGATCGATGGGCGAAACCGGCGTCACGAAGTTCAGCCATTGGCCGTCGCTGAATTCGATGGATGCGATCAGGCCGCCGCTCTTGCTGAAATCCTGCGCGAGCGCCGACAGCTGCTTTTCGACAACGCCGACATCCGCACCGGGCGTGCTGGAATCCGTATCGGTTTCCGGTGTGGCGTTGGGCGATTCGCGGCGAACCCGCGCATCCGTCACGCCAAAGGCTGAAAACCGCGCGACAAGCACGTCTTCAAGCTCGGCCAGATTGTCATCGGATGCAATCGCCGATGTCACGGCCGGATCATCCGACATATAGAGCGGGCTGGACGCATTCGACATGGCGCCGGCAAGCCGGGTGCGCTCCGGCGGCGGCGCGGCGTAGAGCAGCTTGACCAGCGTGTACGCACGCTCGCTCAGGCGAAACAGCTCAAGAATATTGTTGCCTTCGCTGCGGTCACGCGAGACGATGGACAGCGTCGCGATCTGCGTGGTGATCAGTCCGGCAATCAGGATCAGCAGGATCCAGCTTGGCAGGGACTGGGGCAGAAACCGCTTCATTCCGCCACGACTTCCGGCACGAACTGATAACCGCCGCCGCGAATGGTCAGGATCAGTTTCGGCGACCGCGGATCGTCTTCCATCTTGCGGCGCAGGCGGCTGATCAGGATATCGATGCTGCGGTCATATCCGTAAGCGACATTGCTTCCGGCAAGTTCCAGCAGCTGATCTCGGCTGAGCATGCGCTGCGCGCTCTTCACCAGCGTTTCCAGCAGATTGAACTCACCGCTGGTCAGTTCCACCCGCACATTGTCGGGCGAGACCAGCCGGCGGCGCGAACAATCCATCGTCCATCCGGCAAATTTGTAAACCTGCGGCTCGATCCGCCGGTCCGGGCCCGGGCCGTCCAGACGGCGCAGAACCGCCCTCACCCGTGCCAGCAGCTCGCGTGGATCGAACGGTTTCGACACATAGTCATCCGCCCCCATCTCCAGCCCGACGACGCGGTCCGTGGTTTCCGTGATGGCCGTCAGCATGATGATCGGCACGCGTGAGTGCATGCGGATATCCCGGCAAATCTCCATGCCGCTCTTGCCCGGCAGCATCACATCGAGAATGAGCAGGTCGACGGGCGTGCGTGAAAAGATGGCCTGCATCTCTTCACTGTCCCTGGCGACGGAGACACGCATGCCGCGCTTTTTCAAAAACTCGTGCAGCAGATCGCGAATGGCATCGTCATCGTCGACAATCAGGATATGCGGCTCAGATTTCATGCGAATCTTTCAACGTGTCAGGCCCAACTTTGATTATCCGGCAACAAGATAAAGGCCGAAATCCGCATTGACCAGCCGCCCCTGATCACTTCCCGGCGATTTAGCGCCGCTTCCCGCTTTCAGAAACAATCCAGAAACAAAACACTACAGAGCGGAAAAACGCGCGCAATAGTCATGCCCGATAACAGGCACACCGGACCTGTTCGCAATCACTGAACAGGACAACACTCGAACGCCAAAGGGTTTTATGCGCAACGTCCTGACCATATCGACACTCATTCTGACCGGCGCGCTGTATGCCGCTGTGCCAGTCGACCTGTCGATGGCCGACGAAACGCTGACCCGTTCCGAGCTTTGCGGCAAACTTCAGCTGCAAACTCAACAAGCCATCACCGAACACGCCGAGGCAAAACGGGCAGCCAAGGCGAGAGCACTTCAACGCAGGGCAACAAGGTTTTGTGCAAGCAACAAGCAGGCACAAGGCATCAGAACGTTCGCACAAGCGTTGAAACTGCTCGGTGTGCAGCCGATTGATGACTGATCGACTGTGTCCCATGAGCCCATATCAAAAGGAAACTGACCTATGAAAAAGTCCCTCTACACAGCTCTCGGCCTTGCTGTTGCTCTCGCTGTTTCGGCTCCGGTTCTGACAGCTTCCAGCGCCAACGCAGCCACTGCTGCCGCACCGGCAGCCGCAGCAGCAACAACTGCCACCAAGCACACTGCAAAGAAGCATGTTGTTAAGAAGACCCACAAGCACAAGACCCACAAGAAGGCCGCTGCCAAGAAGGCCCCTGCCAAGAAAATGTAATCTTCCTGGCCCGCAATTCTTGAATTGCCTGCAAACTATGCCGGTCGTGGGAAACCATAGCCGGCATAGCTTTTTCACGTGTTTCTCCGCTTCTTCCCAAATTTTTCTGAGACCGCAAGAAGCGCAATGATTTCCGGGTGATAGTGCCTTGGCTGCCCGCCAGATTGCCTCAATGCACTATATATTGCGGTGTTTGATCGCCATCCATACAAGTTTTATTATCCAAAACAGATTTCCCATCGTAAAATCCTTGTGATGATTCTACGGCCGATCCCGGATCGCCCATGAAGAGCGGCATCCACGGTCTGCAGGACCATCGTAACGCAACCGGCATGTGGAGAGACGACTATGGGTGGAGAATCACTTCTTATTTTCCTGTTAGTGGGACTGATCGCTGGGTGGCTGGCGAGTCAGCTTGTCAGTGGGGGCGGCTTTGGCCTCATCGGCGATCTGATCATCGGCGTTATCGGCGCATTCATAGCGGGATATCTCCTGCCGCGTCTGGGCATATCGCTGGGTGCAGGAATTCTGGGCGCTGTTATTTCGGCGACAATCGGCGCCGTCATCCTCCTCATCATTCTTCGCGCCGTTAAGCGAGCCTGACGATACCAGCTATTTGAAACGACAAAGCCTCCGAACCGGCAAGGTTCGGAGGCTTTTTGTTGTGCGGATATCAACCGGTCAGGTACGGCCGAATTGCGCATCCCCGTTCGGCACAGGCGCCGCGGCTGGCTCAGCCGTGTGATCCCTGTGTGAAATGAAGGTGTAGAACATCGGCACCACGAAGAGCGTGAAGATCGTGCCGACCAGAATGCCGGAGAAAATCACCAGGCCGATGGAATAACGGGCTGCCGCACCCGCACCGGTCGCCGTGATCAGCGGGATAACGCCGAGCGCCATGGCGGCGGTCGTCATCAGGATCGGGCGAAGACGGGTCTTGGCAGCCAGAATGATCGCATCATGCCGCGATATCCCATGCAGTTCCCGCTGCTGGTTGGCAAATTCCACCATGAGAATACCGTGCTTGGTAATCAGCCCGACCAGTGTGATCAGCCCCACCTGCGTGTAGATGTTCAGCGTTCCCAGCCCCATGTTCAAGGGAACAATCGCACCGAAGATCGACAAGGGCACCGACATCATGATGATGAACGGATCACGGAAGCTTTCGAACTGCGCCGCAAGCACCAGGTAAATCACGACAACCGCCAGAATGAAGGCAATGAGGATCGTGTTGCCCTGGGTGATTTCCAGACGCGACTGGCCGATGTAATCGAGGAAGAACCCATCCGGCATCAAGGGGCGTGCCGTGTTGATGACCGTCTGCAGGCCTTCACCTGTGGAGACGCCCGGCATCGGCAAGGCACTGATCGTTGCGGAATTCAACTGATTGAACTGCTCGATGGCTGCCGGTGCCGCATTCTGTACGATTTTGACCACGGCCGACAAAGGCACCATGTCACCCGAGGCGCTTTTGACAAAATACTGACCGAGGTTTTCAGGATTCGATCTGAAATCCTGCGGCACCTGCGGAATGATGTCGTAGCTGTTGGAATCGCGGTCGAACTTGGCGATCTTGCCGCCGCCGACCAGCAATCCAAGCGTCTGGCCGATGTCACTCACCGGCACGCCGAGAGCCGCCGCACGGTCACGATCGATCGTTACCGTCGTCTGCGGTGCGTTGAAGGACAGGGAATTCTGCACGACAATGAACTTGCCGGACGCCTGAGCCTGCCGCTTTACTTCTTCGGCGATTTCAAACACCTTGTCCGACGGACCGGTTGATTGAAGAACCACGGAGATCGGCAAGCCGCCGCCGCTGCCCGGAAGGGTCGGCAGGGCAAAGATATAGGCCTGCGCACCCGCCACCGGAGCAATCATCTTCTGCAGTTCCTGCTGAAGCTGCTTCTGCGACTTGGTGCGCTGTGACCAATCCTTGAAGACCCAGATGGCGAAGGCGGAATTCGTCGTGCCAAGACCGGCAATATTGAAGCGGGCCTTGAGCTCCGGCAGATCCTTCGTCAGCGCATCGATCTGGTTGGCATAGAGCAGCGTATAGTCGGTCGTTGCATATTGCGGGGCATTGACCAGCGAGACCAGGAAGCCGCCATCTTCTTCCGGTGCCAGTTCGGATGCCGTTTTGGTAAACAGAAATCCTGTCAAAGCCACCAGAATGATAACGATCAGCAATGTCACCGGCCGGAAGGCCAACGACCCGGCAACGCGCCGTTCATAGACACCTTCAAGCCAGCCGAAGCTTCTGTCCACGATGCGCTGGAAACGGCTGTGATTGCCGGGTTTCAGCAGCAGCGCGCACATCATCGGCGAAACCGTCAACGCCGCGACACCGGAAATGATAACCGCACCGGCGAGCGTAAACGCGAACTCGCGGAACAGCGCCCCGGTAAGACCGGCGGTAAAGCCGAGCGGTGCGAACACGGCAGCAAGCGTGATCGTCATCGCGATGATCGGCCCGGTGATTTCCTTCATGCCCTTGAGCGAGGCATCGAGCGGCTTCAGCCCCTCTTCGATGTGGCGATGGATGTTTTCCAGAACAACGATCGCGTCGTCCACGACGAGACCGATGGCCAGAACCATCGCCAGCAGGGAGAGAAGGTTGATCGAATAGCCCAGCAGGAACAGGAAGAAGCACACGCCGACCAGCGAAATCGGAATCGTGACGACCGGAATGATGACGGAGCGGAACGAACCAAGGAAGAGAAGGATCACCAGAACAACGATGAGCACGGCTTCACCGATGGTCTTGTACACTTCATCGACCGACGAACTGATCTGTTCCGTCGAATCGTAAAGCATGATCATGGTCATGCCATCGGGCAGAGTTGCCTGGATCGCCGGCAATTCCTTGCGCACGGCCGCCGTCATATCCAGCGGGTTCGCCGAAGGTGTCGGGAAAATACCGATAAACGTACCGCTCGAGCCATTGAAGGTCACGCGCGTATCCGTGCTCACCGCGCCAAGCTCGATCCGCGCGATATCGCGCAACCGCACGATGCTCTTGGCGTCGGATTTGATCGGCAGGGCACCGAATGCCTCTGGCGTCTGCAATGTGGTCTTCAGCGTGATCGGCGAAGCCGTGTACAAGTTCTGCACCTTGCCCGGCGCCGACAGGAAGTTGGACTGATTGATGGCAGCCAATACTTCCGAAGCCGTCGTCGTATGCGCCGCCATCTTGACCGGATCAATCCAGACGCGCATCGAGAAAACCTGACCGCCCAGGATCTGCGCGTTGGCAACGCCCTGAATGGTCGACATGCGCGGCTGGATGACGCGCTGCAGATATTCGGTGATCTGCTCGCTCGTCATGTTCGGGTTCTGCACGGCGAGGTACATCGTCGCAAAATTCTGCCCCGTGCCCTTGGTGATGACAGGGTCGTCCGCCTCCTTGGGCAGATTGCCGCGCACCTGGTTGACCTTGGAAATGACCTCGGTCAAAGCCGCATCAGGATTGGAGCCAAGCTTCATGTGAACGGTGACGGTGCTCGACGACGGTGACGACGATGACGTCACGTAGTCGATGTTTTCCGTCGTGGTCACCGCATTGGCGATGGGCGCAGAGATGAATCCCTGAATAAGATCGGCACTTGCCCCAGCATAGGCCGTTGTAACGGTGATGGCCGTTTCCTCGACCTTCGGGTATTGGCGAATCGAAAGATTCGTCAAACCCTGCGCGCCAAGCAGAATGATCATCAAAGCGACAACCGTCGATAGAACGGGGCGGCGAATGAAAACTTCTGAAAAATTCATTTCTTGGGCAGTCCTGAATCGGTTGTATTTGCTGGGTTCACGTCATTGGCGATTGTGACCACCGAACCGGCGTTAAGGCGGTTCTGACCGGCCGTCACAACGATGTCGCCTTTGTTCAGACCCTTGGTGATTTCAACCAGAAGGCCGGAACGGCGGCCGGGCTTGACGAAAACCTGTGCAACGACAAGCTTGGGCTCTTTCTTCTCTGCAGTCGCACCGGCGGCAGCAGGCTTGGCCGCATCCGCTGCTGGCTTGGCCGCATCCGCTGCTGGCTTGGCCGCGTCTGCCGGCTTGGCTGCGTCGGGTGCCGGGCGAACGACATAGATGTAGTCGCCGTAAAGGCTGGAGACGAGCGCCGTCTGCGGCAAGGTGAATACGCCTTCTTCCTTGGGAAGCTCGACACGAACCTGCGCAAACTGGCCGGGCCGCAACTTGCCTTCGGGATTATCGACTTTCGCACGCACCGACACCAGACGCGTCGACGGATCAATACGCGGTTCGATCGCCGTGATCTGGCCTTCATAGGGCTGATCGGCATCCGAAAGGCTCAGCTTGATCAACTGGCCCATCTTGATCAGATTGAGATTCTGTTCGTTGACGGTGAAATCCACACGCATGGTGGACAGGTCCTGCAGCGAAACGACGACTGTGCCCGGCGACAGATACTGGCCGAGCTCGATGCGCGGAATACCGACCGTGCCCTTGAACGGTGCCTTGAGCAGCTTTTGCTCCATGACAGCTTCCAGCTTGGCAATTTCAGCCTTCTTGGCCAGCGATGCGGCCTGGGCCGTATCCACATTGGATTCCGCGCCGACACCGCGTGTATTCAGGGTGCGGGCACGCGCCAATGTCTGGTCGTTCAGCACATCCTGCGCCTTGGCGGCGACAATATCGGCCTTTTCGATGGCGTCATCCAGCTGCAGCAGCGATGCGCCCTTCTCGAGGATATCGTTGGCTGTGAACGGGATGTCCTTGACGATACCCGCGACTTCCACGGCCAGCTCGACACCCTGAATGGCGCTGACGGTACCGATGGCTTCGATATTCGGCGTCCAGACGGCGGGCTCGACCGTATAGGTCGAGACGGATTGCGCCGGCTGCTGCATGGTCGCGAAGAACTGCTTGATCATTCCATCGCGGAAAAAGTTGAACCAGACCAGCCCTCCGGCAAGCACCACGACCAAAATGAGAATGATCACGGGTAGAATGTAGCGCTTAATCATCAGGAACCGCTCCGCAACAAAACAATGGCCAGCAAAGTTTGTTGCTAGCCTGTCAAATGAGAATAACGTGATGTGGACTTGATTGCCACGCGCACTTTACTGTACCGTCCGGACGGTAAAGTCAATAGAAGCGGAATCCCTTATGGACCCAAAGTTGTAGAAAAAGGAACGGAATGCGGGCGGCCACTCTCACCACCAAAGATAAGATTCTGCAGGCTGCTGCGGAGATTGCCATGGAGGTTGGTCCGGTCCATCTCTCCCTTGATGCCGTCGCACGGCGCGCCGGGCTGTCGAAGGGCGGCCTGCTCTACACCTTCCCGACCAAAGCCAAGCTTCTGGAAGCGCTGGTCGAACACCACGTCGCTGAATTCGACGAATCCCTGCGCATGCAGGAAGCACGCCGCAACCACAAGGTGAACAGTGTGGTTCAGGCCTGCATCGAGGTCTATCGCGCTGAATTTGTGCTCAATGAGCCGGAGCCTTCAGGCATTCTGGCAGCCATTGCCAATGATCCAAGCTTCATTGATCCGATCCGCCGCTACAACAAGCAATTGCTGGACCGCATGAAGGAGAACTCGGAGGACCCGACCATGGCCCTCATCGCGTTCCTGACCATCGAGGGTTTACGCAGTTTGAAACTGCTGGATATGGATACCCTCACCCACGAAGACCAGATCGCCGCCATTGACGGCCTGCGTCAGCTCTTCGCGCCGTGCGACCCCGACAAGCCGTCCCAACCGGCTACGGGCTGATCAGGCATAGGGCTTGATGTCGCCCTCGGTCCAGGCGGCCTGGGTTTCCGCGCTGAAAGCATCAAAGCGTTTTGCTTCGATGGCATCGCGGATACCCTGCATATGCTGCTGGTAATAGGCCAGATTGTTCCATGTCAGCAGCATGCCGCCCAGCGCTTCACCCGATTTGACCAGATGATGCAGATAGGCGCGGCTGTAATCGCGTGCGGCCGGGCATGAGGATTCCTCATCCAGCGGGCGCGGATCATCCGCATGGCGCGCATTGCGCAGATTGACCTTGCCGCGGCGGGTAAAGGCCAGGCCATGCCGCCCTGCCCGTGTCGGCATCACGCAATCGAACATGTCGATGCCGCGCGCCACGGATTTCAGGATGTCCTCGGGCGTGCCCACACCCATGAGATAGCGCGGCTTTTCCACAGGGAGTTCAGGACAGGTCACATCCAGCATGTCGAGCATGACCTCCTGCGGTTCGCCGACCGCGAGACCGCCGACGGCATATCCCTTCAGATCCATCGCCTTCAGCGCCTGGGCCGAGCGGATGCGCAGATCCGGCACATCGCCGCCTTGCACGATGCCGAACATGGCTTTCCCCGGCTGGTTGCCGAATGCCGTCTTGCAGCGTTCCGCCCAGCGCAGCGACAGTTCCATGGCGCGCTGGATATCTTTCGGTGTTGACGGCAGGGCAACGCATTCGTCCAGCTGCATCTGGATATCGGAATCCAGCAGCCCCTGGATTTCAATCGAGCGTTCCGGGCTCATCTCATGGGCACGCCCGTCGATATGCGAGCGGAAAGTCACGCCCTTTTCGTCGAGCTTGCGCAGTTGCGCCAGCGACATGACCTGGAAACCGCCGGAATCCGTCAGGATCGGTCCGGGCCAGCGGGCAAAATCGTGCAGTCCGCCGAGTTTTGCAATCCGTTCGGCGCTCGGGCGCAGCATCAGGTGATAGGTGTTGCCGAGAATGATATCGGCGCCGAGTTCGGCAACCTGGTCCATATACATGGCCTTGACCGTGCCCGCCGTGCCGACCGGCATGAAGGCGGGCGTGCGGACAGTGCCGCGCGGCATGGTGATTTCACCGCGCCGGGCCTTGCCATCGGTTGCGATCAGTTTGAATTCAAAATTTTCTGTCATGATGCGGATCGCCATAACAGGCTTGCATCGCCATAGGAATAGAAGCGGTAGTGATTTTTGATCGCATGGGCATAGGCCGCATGCATGCGCTCGAAGCCGCTGAAGGCTGACACCAGCATGAACAGTGTCGATTTCGGCAGGTGGAAATTGGTCATCAGCAGGTCAACCGCCCGGAACCTGTAACCCGGCGTGATGAAAATATCCGTCGGGCCCGACCATGCCCGGATGATACCATCTTCGCCCGTCGCGCTTTCCAGCAAACGCAGCGAGGTCGTGCCGACGCTGACAATGCGCCCGCCCCGCGCCTTCACGGCGTTGAGTGCATCCGCCGTCTTCTGGTCCACATGGCCGATTTCCGCATGCATCTTGTGGTCTGCCGTATCGTCCGCCTTGACAGGCAGGAATGTGCCAGCGCCCACATGCAGCGTGACGAAGTGCTCTTCGATGCCGCGCTTTTTCAGATCGTCCAGCAAATCAGGGGTAAAGTGCAGTCCCGCCGTGGGGGCGGCAACGGCACCTTCCTCGCGGGCATAGACGGTCTGGTAATCCTCCTTATCGCGGCCATCTTCCGCCCGCTTGGAGGCGATATAGGGCGGCAGCGGGATATGCCCGACCGCCGCAATGGCCTGATCAAGATCGGCGCCGCTGAAATCAAACACCAGCAGGACTTCGCCCGCATCGCCCTTTTCGGCGACAGTGGCCTGCAACGACCCGAGCAGGCAGGCATTGTTGCCGTGACCGAAATCGATCCTCTCGCCCTGCTTGATGCGTTTTGCCGGACGCAGGAACGCCTTCCAGCGATCCGGTCCCGCCCGCATATGCAGCGTCGCACTGATCTGAGCCTTTACACCTTCGCGCTCGCGAAACCCTTCAAGCTGTGCGGGTATCACCTTGGTATCATTGAAAACGAGAGCATCGCCAGGGCGCAGAAAATCGCCGAGATTGCGAACGGTACTGTCGTCAAATCCGGAACTGTCCGCTTTCACAAGCAAAAGCCGCGCTGAATCGCGCGGCTCTGCAGGTCTCAATGCGATGTTTTCTTCCGGCAGATCAAAATCGAAAAGATCAACACGCATGGTCTGTCAATGCGATCTTATTCGGCGTCTGCGGCAACGCGCATGGAAACGATCGAATCCGGATCCTGCACGGGCTCGCCGCGCTTGATCTTGTCGACATTGTCCATGCCTTCGATGACCTGGCCCCAAACCGTGTACTGGCGATTGAGGAAGCCCGCATCGTCGAAGCAGATGAAGAACTGGGAATTGGCCGAATTCGGGTTCTGCGAACGGGCCATCGAGCACGCGCCGCGGCCGTGATTGGCGTTGGAGAACTCTGCCTTCAGGTCCGGCCTTTCCGAACCGCCCATGCCCGCGCGCGACGGATTGAAGGACGAACCGCCCTTCTTGCCGAACTTCACGTCGCCGGTCTGCGCCATGAAACCATCGATGACGCGGTGGAAGACGACGCCGTCATAGGCGCCTTCGCGTGCCAGTTCCTTGATGCGCTCGACATGGCCGGGTGCCAGATCGGGGTAGAGTTCGATGACGACATTGCCCTTGGTGGTTTCGAGCAGGATCGTGTTTTCTGGATCTTTGTAAGCCATTTCCGGCATCTCCTTTGTTAGATTATTTTGCCGGACCGACAGTGACCTTGATCATCTTGTCCGGATTTTCAACGGCGCCATTCTGCGCTTCATTGCCTTTTTTGATCTTGTCGACAGCTTCCATGCCGCTCGTCACCTTGCCGACGACCGTATACTGGCCGTTCAGGAATGCGCCCTTGTCGAACATGATGAAGAACTGCGAATTGGCCGAATTCGGGTTGGACGAGCGTGCCATGCCGACGGTGCCGCGCACGAAGGGTTCCTTCGAGAACTCGGCAGGCAGGTCCGGACGCTTCGAGCCGCCGGTTCCAGCGGCTGCCTGATTGTAGCCCTTTTCGGTATTGCCATACTGCACGTCACCGGTCTGGGCCATGAAGCCGGGAATGACGCGGTGGAACACGACATTGTTGTAGGCACCTTCCTTGGCCAGCGCCTTGATCTGCTCGACATGTTTCGGCGCAAGGTCGGGACGCAGCTCGATCTTGACGTCGCCGTCCTTCAGCTTGATCGTCATGGTGTTCTGGTCATCGGCCCAGCTTGGGGTCAAAGCAGCAAAAGACAGGGAAGAAACGGCTGCCACAAGAAGCGCAGTGCGAAATACGGACATACAGAAAGTCTCCAACGGATGGGGATGAGAAGAAAGCCCTATTTGAATTTGGCCCTGAGCGCCTCGGCGACAAGAGCGGGAGCAAAATGCCGGACGTCGCCGCCCATGGCCGCAATCTGGCGGACCAATGTGGCAGTAATCGTGCGGACCGAAGGATCAGCCGGCAGGAACACGGTTTGCAGCTCCGGCGCCATCGTTCCGTTCATGCCGGCCATCTGCATCTCGTAATCGAGATCCGTACCGTCCCGCAGGCCACGCACCATCAGGGAAGCGCCGTGTTTGCGGGCGGCATCAATCAGCAGACCATCGAAGGATACCACCTCGAGCCGCTGGCTGTCCTTGCCGAAAACATCCGCAGCAACCCGTTTGATCAGGTCCACGCGCTCGTCGAAGGAAAACAGCGGCGCCTTGCCCGGATGAATGCCAATGGCCACGAATACCTTGTCGGCAAGGCGCAGCGAGCCCTGCAGGACATCCATATGTCCGTTGGTGATCGGGTCGAAGGATCCGGCGTAAATTGCGATTGTCATACCGTCTCCTAGCCGTTTTATCGGGCGCTTTCAATGGCCGGAAAGAGTCCTCCCTTCATGATAAATGAACGGAAGATGAACGGGCGTATCAGCAAGCATTCAGTTCCCGCCAACTATAAAGAACGCAGAAAATGAAACCTTTCGGCCCCTATTGCGTTGTTAATCACAGGAAAGCTGAAGATTGAAGGGATAAATGAATGTTTGTACTTCTGAGTGTAGGCATGATGATCGCGATGATGGTTTCCGCCGTCGTCATGATGTTGGAAGAAAACAAAAAGCGGGAAGCCAAAGTTAAGACATCCCGCTTCGGTGTTTATCCCATGAACGGTCAGCCCATGAACGGTCAGAACGACCGCCCGCGGTTCTAACTCTCGTCAGAACCGCTCTCAGGAGCGACTATATCCGCCCCGCCTTCGGTCGGCACAATCGCCTCGAGCTCTTCGTCATCGCTATCGGTTTCCGAAATCCGCTCGACCGACACAACCTTCTCGCCATCGGCTGTATTGAAGATCGTTACGCCCTTTGTGGAACGTCCGGCGATGCGAATGCCGTTGACCGGAACGCGGATCAGCTGACCGCGATCAGAGACGAGCAGGATCTGATCCGAGGCCTCGACCGGGAACAGCGACACAAGCTTGCCGATTTCATCGGTCTTCGATGTATCCGTTGCGCGGATACCCTTGCCGCCACGTCCCGAAACACGGAATTCGTAGGATGACGAGCGTTTGCCGTAACCGAACTCACTGACGGTCAGAACGGTCTCTTCACGATCACGCAGTTCCGCATAACGCTCGGTATTAAGATCAGCCACATCCGTGGCTTCTTCGCCGACCAGCGCGATTTCCTCGACATCATCCGCACCCTGCGCACGCCGGTCCGCTGCTGCCTGCTTCAGATAGGCCGAGCGTTCGGCTGGCGTTGCATCCACGTGCGCCAGAATAGCCATTGAAATCAGCGTATCGCCCTTGGCCAGCGTGATACCGCGAACACCGATGGAGTTACGGCCGGCAAAGACGCGTACGTCAGTGACGGGGAAACGGATGCACTGGCCGCCGGCAGCGGTCAGCAGCACATCGTCGAACTCGTCACAGGTATCCACGCCGAGGATTTCATCGCCCTCTTCTTCCAGCTTCATCGCGATCTTGCCGTTGCGATTGACCTGAACGAAGTCAGAGAGCTTGTTACGGCGCACGGTGCCGCGCGTCGTGGCAAACATGACGTCGAGATTGGTCCAGCTTGCCTCGTCTTCGGGCAGCGGCATGATTGTCGTGATGCGCTCGCCCTGTTCCAGCGGCAGCATGTTGATCAGTGCCTTGCCGCGGGACTGCGGCGTGCCGATCGGCAGGCGCCAGACCTTTTCCTTATAAACAATGCCGCGGGATGAGAAGAACAGCATCGGCGTGTGGGTGTTGGCCACGAACAGCCGTGTGACGAAATCCTCGTCCTTCATGGTCACGCCGGACCGGCCCTTGCCGCCACGGCGCTGCGCGCGATAGGTCGTCAATGGCACACGCTTGATGTAACCCGCATGGCTGACGGTCACGACCATGTCTTCCCGGGCGATCAGGTCCTCGTCGTCCATATCCGCGCCGCCATCGGTCAGTTCCGTGCGGCGGGGCGTGCCGAACTCGTCGCGGATGGCGGCAAGTTCGTCCTTGACGATGGTCATGATGCGCAGACGCGACGCGAGGATTTCGAGATAATCCTTGATTTCAACGCCGATCCTGTTGAGTTCATCGGCGATTTCATCGCGTCCGAGGGCGGTCAGGCGCTGCAGGCGCAGATCGAGAATGGCGCGTGCCTGCTCTTCCGACAGATTGTAGGTGTTGTCGTCATTGAGCGTGTGGCGCGGATCGGCGATCAGTGTGATCAGCGGTGCCACGTCGTTGGCTGGCCAGCGGCGTTCCATCAACTGATCGCGCGCCGTTGCCGGATCGGGCGCCTGGCGGATCAGCGCGATGATCTCGTCGATATTGGCAACGGCAATCGCCAGACCGACCAACACATGCGCGCGGTCGCGCGCCTTGCGCAGCAGGAATTTCGTGCGGCGGCTGACGACTTCCTCACGGAAGGCGACAAAGGCGCGCAGAATGTCCATCAGGTTCAGCAGGCCCGGCTTGCCGCCATTGAGCGCCACCATATTGGCGCCGAACGAGGATTGCAGCGGGGTAAAGCGATAGAGCTGGTTGACGATGACATCGGCAACGGCATCGCGCTTCAGCTCGACGACCACGCGGTAACCGTCGCGGTCGGACTCGTCGCGGATGTCCGAAATGCCCTCGATGCGCTTTTCACGCACGAGATCGGCCATCTTTTCGATCATCGTCGCCTTGTTCACCTGATAAGGCACTTCGGTGATGATGATGGCTTCGCGGTCGCCGCGCATGGCTTCGATGGCGACCTTGCCGCGCATCAGGATCGAGCCACGGCCGGTGCTGTAGGCGGAATGAATGCCGGAACGGCCGAGAACAATGCCGCCCGTCGGGAAATCCGGACCCGGAATGATTTCCATCAGTTCCGCCAGGTCGATGGCCGGATTGTCGATCAGGGCAATACAGCCATTGATGACTTCAGCCAGATTGTGCGGCGGAACGTTGGTCGCCATACCGACGGCAATGCCGCCGGAGCCATTGACCAGAAGATTGGGGAAACGGGCAGGGAGAACCACCGGCTCCTGCTCGCGGCCGTCATAATTGTCCTGGAAATCGACCGTTTCCTTGTCGATATCCTCAAGCAGGGATTCCGTCACTTTTTCGAGACGGCACTCGGTGTAACGCATCGCCGCCGGGGAATCGCCGTCGATGGAGCCGAAATTGCCCTGCCCGTCGACCAGCGGATCGCGCAGCGACCAGTCCTGCGCCATGCGCACCAAAGCGTCGTAGATCGAGGCGTCGCCGTGGGGATGGTATTTACCCATGACCTCACCGACCACACCGGCGGACTTACGGTAGGATCTGTTCCAGGACAGGCCCATTTCGTTCATCGCATGCAGGATGCGCCGGTGCACCGGCTTCAGACCATCACGCACGTCAGGCAGTGCGCGGCTGACAATCACGCTCATGGCATAGGAGAGATAGGAGCTTTGCATCTCCTCGATAATGGAAATTGGCTCAATGCCGAAATTTCCGCCTGGTTTATCGTCTTCTGGGCCGGATGGTGGGGTTAGTTCAGACACGAGGCACTCATCTTTCGTATAGAATCAATCTTCATCTTATAGCGGCTTTTCAACGTAAAAGCCAACCGGCGGCACCACAGTACACAGATGAAAACCCTTTGTTTTCAATAAGATACAACAGTTCATTTCAATCGGTGAAAAACTTGGTTGCAAAATCCCAACTTTATCGACGCTTAACTGCGAATCCGCTATTCTCGCGCAGCTTCAATCAGAGAAGAAAAGCAAAATCGTGGCGCTTTATGACACCCTGCTCAATGCGCTCGTTACCCTCATGGTGACGATCGATCCACCGGGACTGGCGCCGCTGTTTCTGGCGCTGACCAGGGGCATGAATCGCAAGGAGCGCGGCCAGGTTGCCCTGCGTGCCAGCATCACCGCCTTTGTCGTGCTGACGATCTTCGCCGTAGCGGGCGCACAGATCCTGGCGCTGTTCGGCATCACCATCGGCGCCTTCCGGATTGCCGGCGGCCTGCTCCTGTTCTGGATCGCCTTCGAGATGATTTTCGAAAAACGCCAGGAGCGGCACGAGAAGAGCGCAACCGTTGCCATCACCAAGGATCATATCCGTAATATCGCCGCCTTTCCGCTCGCCATTCCGCTGATTGCCGGTCCCGGCGCCATCTCCGCGACCATCCTGCTGGCCGGCACCTTGTCCGAGCCGACATCGCGGCTGGCGCTGATCGGTATTATCCTGATCTGCATCGCTGCATCCTATGTCGTGTTTTTCCTCGCTGAGCGCGTCGACCGCTTTCTGGGTGAAACAGGCCGCTCGATCCTGACACGCCTTCTGGGGGTCATCCTGGCGGCATTGGCGGTGCAATTCGTGGCGGACGGCATCAAGACCTTCATCACGACATGAATCATTTCAGGTGATCTTCCTCCGCCGCGTCCTTCTGCGTGATCAGGCGGGCGCTGCGCGTGCCGCTGACGGAAATCCACAGCCAGCTCATGGCCACCGCAAGACGGTTGCGCACGCCGATGAGGAAGTAGATATGGGCAAGTCCCCATAGCCACCAGGCGACATAGCCCTTGAGCTTGATCCAGCCGAAATCCGTCACCGCCGCGCGCTTGCCGATCGTTGCAAGATCGCCCGCATGGCGATAGCGGAAAGGCTTTGGCGCGGCATCGCCGGCCAATCGCGCCCTGATTGTTTTTGCCACATGGATTCCCTGCTGCTTGGCAGCGGGCGCAATACCGGGAACCATGCCCTTGCCGCCATTTTTGACCGTTGCCGTATCGCCGATGACAAAAATATCCGGATGCCCCGGAGCGGTCAGATCGTCGTTGACGGCAACACGCCCTGCCCGGTCCGCCGGTACGTCGAGCCATTTTGCCGCTGGAGAGGCCTGGACACCCGCGGCCCAGATGATCGTCGCCGCGCCGACAAATTGCCCGGCATATTCCACGCCATCCGCCGTGCAGCTTGTCACCGGATTGCCCAGATGTACCTGCACGCCGAGCTGTTCGAGCGCCCGCTGCGCATAGGCGGAAAGGTCAGGCGCGAAGGCGCCAAGCACGCGCTCCCCGCCTTCGATCAGGATCACCCGCGCCGTGGCGGGATCAATCACCCGGAATTCACCTTTCAGCGTATCCCTCGCCAGATCGGCAATGGTTCCGGCGATTTCCACACCCGTCGGCCCGGCGCCGATGATGACGAAGGTCAGCAATGCCGTACGGCGCGCCGGATCGGGCTCGCGCTCGGCCTTTTCAAAAGCAGTGAGAATACGCCGGCGGATCGTGGTGGCATCTTCAAGCGTCTTCAGCCCCGGCGCGAATGGCTCCCAATCGTCATGGCCGAAATAAGCATGGCGCGCACCGGTTGCCAGCACCAGCGTATCATAGGGTATAACCTCGCCATCCGCCGTTGAAACAGTCCGTGCTTTTGTATCAACGCTATCAACAGTTCCAAGCAATGTCTTGATATTGCTGTATTTGCGCAGGAGATGCCGGATAGGCCAGGCAATTTCCGACGTCGCCAGCGTCGACGTTGCGACCTGATAGAGCAGCGGCTGGAAAAGATGGTGATTGCGCTGGTCGACCACGGTGACGGCGACATCCGCATTGCGCAGCGAATTGGCGGCTTCCAGCCCGCCGAATCCGGCACCGACGATAACCACCCGGTGCGGGGTGTTCGAGGGCGTCGCGGTGTCTGTCATGGCAGGTTCCTTGTGCACTGCACAACACGTATCAGACCTCGGGTGGAAAGGTCAAACATCGCGGCTCGCTGTGGTCAGCGCGGCCCACCGTCCGGGCGTGATGCCATAGGCTTTCTTGAACTGCCGGTTGAGATGGCTCTGGTCGGTAAATCCGGTTTCCACCGCGATTTCCGCCAGCGGCACGCCCAGTTTCATCAGATCCTTCGCGCGCTGCAGGCGGCGCATCAGCAGGAAGCGATGCGGGCTCGTGGCATAGAGGGCGCGGAAGTGCCGCGACAGCGCATAACGGTCAAGGCCGCTGACGGCCTCCAGCTCTCGCGAGCGCACCAGCCGCAAGGCATTGTCCGCAAGATAGTCGCGGGCCATGCCCGCCTGCCGCACTGCGGGCCTGCCCATCGGTTTCAACGGCTGCTTTGCATGGCGCGCCAATCCCAGCGTCAGCCGGGATACGATGTCATCCACCAGCAGTTCATCCATTTCCGCGTCGGGATTGCCGAACGCGGCTGATATGGCCGAGACAAGCGGCGCATCGGAAAAAACCGGCTCCCGCACGAAAGGCAGCGCGGCGTGATTGCCGCCAAGCGCCTCGATGGCCAGAGCCGGTTCGAGATAGATCATCCGGTAACGCAAGCCGTCCTCGGTGCCTGCCCCGCCATCATGCACCTCGTCGGGATGCAGAACCATGATGTTGCCGGGAAGGCTTTGCCGCTTTTCCCCGCGATAGCGGAATGTCTGGACGCCGTGCAGCGTCACGCCGATGGCATAGGTATCGTGCCGGTGCGGTTCGAAGGCATCGCCGGTGAAACGCGCTTCCATGCGCTCGACACCCGGATTGGATGGCGCCGACAGGATGGCATCGTGCGCCGGACGCTCGCACAAACGTCCAAGACCGCGCAGCACTTCCTCTTTTAGATTTTCACCCGGCATCCGGCAGACTCGATCCATGAATGGAGACCTAGATTTGGTGTTTGATACGAAAATTACAATTGTCGTACGTGACGATCTTGCGACATGGCAGAAACTCAACGTCTCGTCGTTCCTGGCAAGCGGCGTTGTCGCCCAGTCCCCCGGATTGATCGGCGACCCCTATATGGATCGGGCTGGCCATCACTATCATCCCTTGCCCATCCAGCCGATGATTGTGCTCACGGCGGATCAGGCAACGCTGTCGGCCATCCACCGCCGCTCGCTCGAACGCGAGGTCAAATCCTGCCTGTACATCGAGGAGATGTTTTCTACCGGATATGATCAGGCCAATCGCGCCGTGTTTGCCCGGTTTGCACCGGATGATGCGAGGGTTGTCGGCATTGCGCTGCACGCGGAGAAGAAGCTCGTCGACAAGATCACCAAGGGCGCCAGAATGCACCCCTAGCACCGGCGCTACCAGCCGGATACAAGCGCGAATACAACAAGATACCGCACAGTCTTGGCAATGGAGACCAGCAGCACAAAACTCCAGAGCGGCTCGCGCAACACCCCGGCAATCAGCGTCAGCGGATCGCCGATCAAGGGTGCCCAGCTCAACAGCAGGGTCCACTTGCCATAGCGCTGGTACCAGCCTGTGGCACGGTCGAGCTGTGCCTCGCTGGCCGGGAACCATTTGCTGTGGCGGAACTGATCGATCCCGCGCCCGAGCAGCCAATTGACCACCGAGCCAAGGACATTGCCCACGCTGGCAACGGCGATCAATGCGACTGCCGGATAGGAATGCGAGAGCAGCAGTCCGGCAAGCAGCGCCTCCGACTGCATCGGCAAAATGGTTGCGGCCGCAAAAGCGGCCGCGAACAATCCGGCATACACGCCCAGATCAACAAGCATGATCAAACCGGTAATGACTTACAGAACAGGCTCAGAACGGAATCTCGTCGTCGAGATCGCGCGAGAAGTTGCCACCTGCATTGCCGCCGCCGCTGGACGGCGAAGCGCTGGAACGGCCGAAATCCGAACCATAATCGCCATTGTCGGAGACCTGGCCCCGGCTCGAATTGTCGAACGAGCGGCCGCCGCCGGAACCGGCACCCTCGCCGCGTGAATCGAGCATCTGCAATTCACCACGGAATTTCTGCAGGACGATTTCCGTCGAATAACGGTCATTGCCCGTCTGGTCCTGCCACTTGCGGGTCTGCAGCGCGCCTTCCAGATAAACCTTCATACCCTTCTTGAGGTACTGTTCAGCCACCTTGGCCAGGTTGTCGTTGAAAATGACGACGCTGTGCCATTCGGTCTTTTCCTTGCGCTCGCCGCTGTTCTTGTCGCGCCAGCTTTCCGAGGTGGCAATGCGCAGATTGACCACCGGATCGCCCGAACCGAGACGCCGGACTTCCGGATCAGCGCCAAGATTACCGACCAAAATTACCTTGTTGACACTGCCAGCCATAAAAATACTCCACAAAATTAGCTTTTCGATTTGGCGCCATCATACAGAAGCCGCTCATTGCGCGGGCAACTGTCTGGCTCTATCCACAAAATACTGCTCGCCTCGACCTCCAATGCCGCCAGCCTCCTGACAATTCAGTGGCAACTGACACTCTCCTGACAAATCTGTCAGTAGGCTTGTACGCGCACTTATCCGTTCAATGCCCTTATCCCGTGCCTGTTTGGCTTGTCAGGCACGGAACTCCCGGATTTTACGCCGGTTTTACCCCGCCCGCAATATTTGTTCTTTTTTTGTTCTATCACTTGCTCTATGGATGTCAACATGGCTATGGTGATTCCAACCCAGGTACGGCCTCGCAATCTGCTGGAAACTTTCTAAATAAGGGAAAGACTCCGGCCAGCGAGCCAGTTCCTCCCCCATAACGGCGTGACAGTCATGAGCGATCAGAAATTTATATCTATTCGTGGTGCCCGCGAACACAATTTGAAGAACATCGACCTCGATCTGCCGCGCGACAAGCTGATTGTCATGACCGGCCTGTCGGGATCGGGCAAATCTTCGCTTGCCTTCGATACCATCTATGCGGAAGGCCAGCGGCGTTATGTCGAGAGCCTGTCGGCCTATGCCCGGCAGTTTCTGGAGATGATGCAGAAGCCCGATGTCGACCAGATCGACGGCCTGTCTCCGGCCATCTCCATCGAGCAGAAGACGACGAGCCGCAACCCGCGCTCCACCGTCGGCACCGTCACCGAAATCTATGATTATCTGCGCCTGCTCTATGCGCGCGTCGGCATCCCCTATTCACCGGCAACCGGCCTGCCGATTGAAAGCCAGACCGTCAGCCAGATGGTGGATCGTGTTCTGGCGCAGGATGAAGGCACACGCCTGTTCATACTCGCTCCCATCGTGCGCGGCCGCAAAGGCGAGTACCGCAAGGAACTCGCCGATCTGCAGAAGCGCGGCTTCCAGCGCGTGAAGGTCGACGGGATATTCTACGAGATCGCCAACGTTCCGGCCCTCGACAAGAAATACAAGCACGACATCGATGTGGTGGTCGACCGCGTTGTCGTCCGCCCGGACATCTCCGCGCGTCTGGCGGACAGCCTTGAAACCGCGCTCAAACTCGCCGACGGCATTGCCCTGGCGGAGTTCGCCGACAAGCCGCTGCCCGCCGACGAGACATCCGGGGAATCCGCCAACAAATCCAAGAACGAAACGCATATGCGTTTGATGTTCTCGGAAAAGTTTGCCTGCCCGGTCTCCGGCTTCACCATTGCCGAAATCGAACCGCGCCTGTTCTCGTTCAACAATCCGTTCGGCGCCTGTCCGACCTGCGATGGTCTCGGCACCCAGAAGGCCATCGATCCCAACCTGATCGTGCCTGATGAAAGCCTGACGCTGAAGAATGGCGCCATTGCCCCGTGGTCGAAGTCGAGTTCGCCCTATTACAACCAGACATTGGACGCCCTGGGCAGCAGCTACGGCTTCAAGCTGGGCGACCGCTGGCGCGACATCAATGAAGACGCGCAAAAGGCCATTCTTTACGGTACCGGCAGCCGCGAGGTGCATTTTTCCTACGATGACGGCCTGCGCTCCTACAAGACGACGAAACCTTTCGAAGGCGTCATTCCCAATCTGGAGCGCCGCTGGAAGGAAACGGATTCGGCCTGGTCGCGCGAGGAAATCGAGCGCTTCATGTCCGGCACGCCCTGCCCGGCCTGCGGCGGCTATCGCCTGAAGCCGGAAGCGCTGGCGGTGAAGATCGGCGGCCTGCATATCGGCCAGATCACTGAAAAGTCGATCCGCCATGCGGATGCCTGGTTCAGTGACATCGACAAGAGTTTCAATGACAAGCAGACGGAAATCGCGGCACGCATCCTCAAGGAAATCCGCGAGCGCCTGCGCTTTTTGAACGATGTGGGGTTGGATTACCTCGCCTTGTCGCGCAATTCCGGCACGCTCTCGGGCGGCGAGAGCCAGCGCATCCGGCTGGCGTCGCAGATCGGCTCCGGGTTGACCGGCGTGCTCTACGTTCTGGATGAGCCGTCCATCGGCCTGCATCAGCGCGACAACGAGCAGCTTCTGAAGACGTTGCGGCACCTGCGCGATCTCGGCAACACCGTGATCGTGGTGGAACACGACGAAGACGCGATCCTCACCGCCGACTATGTCGTCGATATCGGACCGGCCGCCGGTATCCATGGCGGTGAAATCATCGCTTCCGGGACGCCAGCCGATATCATGGCAAGCCCGAAGTCGCTGACCGGCAAATATCTGTCCGGCGCGATCGAGGTGGCGGTGCCGTCCGAACGGCGCAAGCTGAACAAGAAGCGCATCAAGATCGTCGGCGCGCGCGGCAACAACCTGAAGAATGTGTCGGCGGAAATTCCGCTTGGCACCTTTACAGCTGTGACCGGTGTTTCCGGCGGCGGCAAATCCACCTTCCTGATCGAAACCCTGTTCAAGTCGGCGTCGCGCCGCATCATGGGGTCGCGCGAGCAACCGGCAGACCACGACCGGATCGACGGCCTGGAATTCCTCGACAAGGTCATCGATATCGACCAGTCGCCAATCGGCCGCACGCCGCGCTCCAACCCGGCCACGTATACCGGCGCCTTCACGCCGATCCGCGACTGGTTTGCCGGTCTGCCCGAGGCCAAGGCGCGCGGCTATCAGCCGGGCCGGTTCTCGTTCAACGTCAAGGGCGGCCGCTGCGAAGCCTGCCAGGGCGATGGCGTGATCAAGATCGAGATGCACTTCCTGCCCGATGTCTATGTCACCTGCGACGTCTGCCACGGCAAGCGCTACAACCGCGAAACACTGGAAGTGCTGTTCAAGGGCAAATCGATTGCCGATGTGCTCGACATGACGGTCGAGGAAGGTGCGGAGTTCTTCGCTGCCGTTCCCGCCGTGCGCGACAAACTGCAGACGCTGGCAAAAGTCGGCCTTGGCTACATCCATGTCGGCCAGCAGGCCAACACGCTGTCCGGCGGCGAGGCCCAGCGCATCAAGCTCGCCAAGGAATTGTCGCGCAAGGCAACCGGACGCACGCTCTACATCCTCGACGAGCCGACAACCGGCTTGCATTTCCACGATGTGGCCAAGCTTCTTGAAGTGCTGCATGAGCTCGTCGACCAGGGCAATACCGTGGTGGTGATCGAGCACAATCTCGAAGTCATCAAGACGGCGGACTGGGTCATCGATCTTGGCCCCGAAGGCGGCGATGGCGGCGGCGAGATCGTTGCCCTCGGGCGTCCCGAGGATATCGTGGCCGAGCCGCGCTCCTATACCGGCAGGTTCCTGAAGGAACTGCTGCAACGGCGACCGGGCAATCGCGCCCAGGCGGCGGCGGAATAGCAGACAAACCCGCCGGAAACGGCGGGTTTTGTTTATGGGCCGGTTTGAATGAATACGGATTGACGGGAGGACATCATCATGACCGCAAGCGGAACGATCAGAACAGGTATCGGCGGCTGGATTTTCGAACCCTGGCGCGGCACCTTCTATCCCAAGGGCCTGTCGAAGGCCAAGGAGCTCGAATATGCCGGGCAGCACCTGAGCACGATCGAGATCAACAGCACCTATTACGGCACCCAGAAGCCGGAAACCTTTGCCAAATGGGCAAGCTCGGTGCCGAACGGTTTTATTTTTTCGGTCAAGGGCAACCGGTTCGTCACCAATCGCCGCGTTCTGGCGGAGGCTGGCGAGTCGATGGAACGTTTCATCAAGTCCGGCATCGCCGAACTCGCCGACCGGCTGGGGCCGCTGCTCTGGCAGTTTGCCCCGACCAAGAAATTCGATGCCGAAGATTTTGGCGCCTTCCTTGATCTCCTGCCGGAGAAGGAAGGCGGTATTCCGCTGCGTCACGCGGTCGAGGTGCGCCATCCCTCGTTCATCGATCCCGATTTCATCGCGCTCCTGCGCCAGAAGAATGTCGCCGTGGTCTATGCCCATCATTTCGACTATCCCGAGATCGCCGATGTGACCGCCGATTTCGTCTATGCCCGCCTGCAGAAGGGCGACGATGCCGTCGAGACCGCCTATCCGGCCAAGGAGCTCGATCAGTGGGCAGAGCGGGTTAAACTTTGGGCAAAGGGCGATGCGCCGGATGACCTGCCCCTTGCCGCTCCCTTGGTCAAACCGGACAAGCAGCCGCGCGATGTTTTTGCCTATTTCATCCATGAGGGCAAAGTGCGCGCGCCGCAGGCAGCCCAGGCGCTGAAGGACCGTCTCTGACGAGAGGCAGGTCAAGTCGAAGGTCGTGCAGCACAAAAAACAAGCAGATTGATTATAATTTAATCAGAGCTGCCTTTTTCTGAATGTTTGCTGTCATGGCTAAATCGCAGGGAGTTCAGAAAACTCCCCGCTCTGTCATCGGTAAAATCCCATTCCTCGAATAAATTCGCTTTAGGGGTCGACTTGGCATGCTTCCTGCTTTTTGTTGTGCAAGCGGGCAAGAGGTCCGCTCGCCATACATAGGGAGTTTATTCTCTGATGAAGAAAATTGAAGCCATCATCAAACCATTCAAGCTGGATGAGGTGAAAGAGGCACTGCAGGAAGTGGGGCTTCAGGGCATTACCGTGACGGAAGCCAAGGGTTTTGGCCGCCAGAAAGGCCATACGGAACTGTATCGCGGCGCTGAATATGTCGTCGACTTCCTGCCAAAGGTGAAAGTCGAGATCGTTCTGGGCGACGAGTCTGTCGAAGCAGCCATCGAGGCGATCCGCAAGGCCGCACAGACCGGCCGTATCGGCGATGGAAAGATATTCGTTTCCAACATCGAGGAAGTCGTGCGCATCCGTACCGGTGAATCCGGTATCGACGCCATCTAGTCCTGCAATCCCATTGCCGGTGCTCCCGCACCGGCCCATCCGCTATCATCGTCGCTGAACAAGGAAAATTGACATGACGACCGCAAAAGACATTCTCAAACAGATCAAAGACAATGATGTAAAATTCCTTGACCTTCGCTTCACGGATCCGAAGGGCAAGCTGCAGCATGTGACGATGGACGTTGCCGAAGTCGACGAAGACATGTTTGCCGATGGCGTCATGTTCGATGGTTCCTCCATTGCCGGCTGGAAGGCCATCAACGAATCCGACATGGTTCTCATGCCTGACACCGACACGGTGCACATGGATCCGTTCTTCGCGCAGTCGACCATGGTCATTCTCTGCGACATTCTCGACCCGATCTCCGGCGAAGCCTACAACCGCGACCCGCGCGGCACCGCCAAGAAAGCCGAAGCCTACATGAAGGCGGAAGGCGTTGGCGACACCATCTTCGTTGGCCCGGAAGCTGAATTCTTCGTCTTCGACGACGTGAAGTACAAGGCCGATCCGTACAACACAGGCTTCAAGCTCGACTCCACCGAACTGCCGTCCAACGACGATACCGACTACGAAACCGGCAACCTTGGCCACCGCCCGCGCGTCAAGGGCGGTTATTTCCCGGTTCCTCCGGTCGATTCCTGCCAGGACATGCGCTCGGAAATGCTCACGGTTCTGACCGAAATGGGCGTTCGCGTTGAAAAGCATCACCACGAAGTGGCGGCGGCACAGCACGAGCTGGGCATCAAGTTCGATGCCCTCACCCGCAACGCCGACAAGATGCTGATCTACAAGTACGTCGTGCATCAGGTTGCCAATGCCTATGGCAAGACAGCCACCTTCATGCCGAAGCCGATTTTCGGTGACAACGGCTCGGGCATGCACGTGCACATGTCGATCTGGAAGGATGGCAAGCCAACCTTCGCCGGCAATGAATATGCCGGTCTGTCGGAAAACTGCCTGTTCTTCATCGGCGGCATCATCAAGCATGCCAAGGCAATCAATGCCTTCACCAACCCGTCGACCAACTCCTACAAGCGTCTGGTCCCAGGTTACGAAGCTCCGGTTCTGCTGGCTTACTCCGCCCGCAACCGTTCGGCGTCCTGCCGTATTCCGTTCGGCTCCTCGCCGAAGTCGAAGCGCGTTGAAATCCGCTTCCCGGATCCGACAGCCAACCCCTATCTCGGCTTTGCCGCGATGCTGATGGCCGGTCTCGACGGCATCAAGAACAAGATCCATCCCGGCCAGCCGATGGACAAGGATCTCTATGATCTTCCTGCCAAGGAACTCAAGAAGATCCCGACCGTCTGCGGTTCGCTGCGTGAAGCGCTCCAGAGCCTTGACAAGGATCGCGGCTTCCTCAAGGCCGGCGGCGTGTTCGACGATGACCAGATCGACAGCTTCATCGAGCTGAAGATGGCCGAAGTGATGCGCTACGAAATGACCCCGCATCCCGTCGAATACGACATGTACTACTCGGTCTGACCGGACCGGTCTGTCGACATGGAAACCCCGGGCATGCCCGGGGTTTTTACGCTAGACCAAGGTATGGTCTTTAAAATTCGCGGAAGAATGATATATTTGCCTTGGAGTGAGAGGCGAGCTTTCGCCCAAACGTACAGTTGAATCAACGCGATACGGGAAAGTTCTGATAGATCTTGGATGAAAATTCGGCTTCTTTGATCAAGAGCCGGAGAGCCCCTGAAGCACCTTCACTGCAGCAACCATCTCGCGCTCACGCAAAGCCCGCCGGGCCGACGCTTCCGCATCTTCGCCCCACTGCTCGATGGTCCAGTCTTCGTCGACATGCGCCAGCATCCAGGCTTCATCGCCGGTAATACGGCCCTTTGCCACGGCAAGCGCCAGAATGGCCGATCCGGTCAGTGTCGTGACCGTGTGCAGGGCGGCAACGGTAAAGGCATCCCTGAATTGTCCGAGATGCACGCCGAGCGCAGCAAGCGTCTCGCGCGGCTGTTCCACATGCATGACGCCCTCGGCAAGGACGAAACGTGCGCCGAGATCGAAGGCAGCCCAATCGATAATGGGATCCCAGAGTTCCGTCTGGCGCTTGACCAGCCGTTCGGGCGAACCCGCGCGGTAGCACAGCATGTCCGAAGAGGCGAAACGCAGCACATCCTCAAGCACGACCTGAGCATCGCTGACGATCCCATCGATCGCCGTGTTGGCCAAACGGGTGGCAGGCATGCGCGCCGGGACGATATCCTTGTCCTGTGCGGCGAATTCATCGGCAATCATCTGCGCCAAAGCGCGGTTTGGCAGCAGCAGGTCCTGCCGTGCCGGCGTCTTGACGCGTTTGCCATCCAGTTCAACGGCAAACTGACCATCCCGCTCAACAACCGCTACAGCCTTGTAAAACCGTTTGGGAAACGGCAGGTTCGACTGGACCTGCGCCCGGCGCACCGGATCTGCATCCGACGGACCTTCCGGCGTGTCCATGTTGAAAAGGTCATTGTTCATCGTCATCGTCCGTATGCCTTGCCGGATTGCTGCAACCGCCGATTTTCCCGACCGACAGCCACACCTTGCAATCAGCCTGTTCTAATTGTCTTCGTCGCCGTCACTCTCATCGAGTCCCAGAAGGTTCCACGTCTGCACCATATGTGGCGGCAGCGGTGCCGTCACATCGATGATGCCGCTACCCGACGGATTGGGCACGCGGATACGGCGCGCGTGCAGGTGCAGGCGGTTCTGGATGCCGCCGGGGAAAGACCAGTTGGTGTCGGCCTCGAAATATTTGGGATCGCCAATGATGGGGCAGCCGATATGGGCCGCATGGACGCGCAACTGATGCGTACGGCCCGTATAGGGCTCCATTTCCAGCCAGGTCAGCACCTGCCCGGCGGATTCGATCACCCGGTAATAGGAAACCGCATGATCGGAATCCGGCTCGCCGTGCTGGGCAACACGCATCCGGTCGCCATCGGGCGTTGTTTCCTTGACCAGCCAGGTCGTGATCTTGTCCTCGCGCTTGCGTGGAATACCCTTGACCAGTGCCCAGTAGGTTTTCTTGGTCTCGCGCTCACGGAACGCCGCGGTCAAAGCCTGCGCGGCACCGCGCGTGCGCGCAACCACGAGAACGCCCGACGTATCGCGGTCAAGCCGGTGCACAAGCCGGGGTTTTTCACCCTTCTTGTTGCGCCATGCTTCCAGCATGTCGTCCACATGGCGATTGACGCCGGAACCGCCCTGCACTGCCAGTCCAGCCGGCTTGTTGAACACGAAAACCTTGGGATCTTCGTAGAGCAGCATCTGGGAGAGGACGTCACCATCTTCCCGGCCGCGAATGCTCTTGCCGGTCAGGTGCTGGCCTTCGGCCTTGGCGTCCACCTGCAATGGCGGAATGCGCACGGTCTGGCCAGCCTGCAGCCGCGTATCGGACTTGGCGCGCGAGCCATCCACCCGGATCTGCCCGGACCGCAGCAATTTCTGCAGGTGTCCGAAGCCCAATCCCGGATAATGTACCTTGAACCATCGGTCGAGGCGCATTTCCGCTTCGCCGGTGTCAACTGTCTTCTGCTCTACCACTGCCATAAGTCATACCTTGTCTAATCAGGCATGCGCTTAGCACTAAGCGACCGCTCTTGCGAGCCATAATCCGAAAAACAACGCCCCAATGCTCAAGATGACGCTCCCAAGCACATAAATCAGCGTGAAAAGTGCTTCTCCGCGGTTCCACAGCAGCGCAACATCGAGCGAGAACGAGGAAAAGGTGGTGAAGCCTCCCATAATGCCAACCGCAACAAACAGGCGCAGCTCCGTCGAACCGTTGAAACGCCGGGCCAGAAGCTCAATGAACAGGCCCATCAGCAATCCGCCAGCCACATTCACGGTCAGCGTTCCCCAGGGAAAACCCATGCCAAAAATCCGGGTC
The DNA here is from genome assembly GCF_902479695.1 of uncultured Phyllobacterium sp. Classification (NCBI taxonomy): domain Bacteria; kingdom Pseudomonadati; phylum Pseudomonadota; class Alphaproteobacteria; order Hyphomicrobiales; family Phyllobacteriaceae; genus Phyllobacterium; species uncultured Phyllobacterium sp. The sequence goes on from NZ_CABSQF010000002.1 coordinate 106,948, forward strand.
ATCAGCACGCCCACGAGATATCGGGCAACCGAACCGATAGCTCCGCCTGATGCAACCAGTAATATTGCGTTCACTTTGCCTCACCTCCGGCAGTTTATTCTATGAAGTCAAATATTTGACTCATCACGGGACGTTAACAAACGTAGAAAAATGTTCCTTGAACAGACGCGGAACTGACACAACTTTAGAGCATTGAATATTGCAGCGCACAAGCACCTCATGCAGAGTCAAAAATTGAGGAATGTGCGCAGAAGCGGGCATAACGAGCGGAGTGGCAAAGTGTCATTGATACAGATCTATTGGAAATCTCTCCAATATCTTGGGGCGGAAAAGCGTGCGACCACGTTTATCTGTCTGGTCAACGTTGCGTTGGCCCTGACCATGCTGTTTGAGCCCGTACTTGTGGGCCGCGTCATTCAGGCCATCTCGACCAAGACAGCCATATGGCCGCCTCTGAGCCAGCTGGCTGGTGTTGGTTTGTTCCATATCGTCGCCAATGTTCTGGTTTCGCGTGAAGCGGACCGGCTTGCGCATCGCCGCAAACTGTCGGTGCTGACGGAATCGTACAACCGCGTGATCAGCATGCCGCTCGCATGGCATCATCAGCGCGGCACATCCAACGCCATGCACACCCTTCTGCGCGCGATTGAAACCCTGTTCAGCCTCTGGCTTGAATTCATGCGCACCCACCTTGCCACCACCGTTGCTCTGGTCGGGCTTGTTCCGCTGGCTTTGGCCCAGGATTGGCGCCTCGCTTCGGTTCTGGCCGTGCTTGGCGTCATCTATGTCATCGTCAGCCGTGTTGTCACAGCCAAGACCAAGGACGGTCAGGCTCAGGTCGAGCGTCATCATATCAAGGCATTCAGCCATGTGACTGACTCCATGGGCAATATCTCCGTCCTGCAGAGTTATAACCGCATCGACGAAGAAACCCGTGCCTTGCAGTCCTATACAAAGCAGTTGCTGGACTCGCAGTATCCGGTTCTCAACTGGTGGGCCTTGGCTGCCGGTATCAACCGCATGGCCTCCATCATTTCGATGGTCGTCATCCTGTTCCTCGGCTCCTATTTCGTCATGCACAACCAGATGAATGTCGGCCAGGTTGTTGCCTTCACCGGCTTCGCCGCCCTGCTCATCGGCCGTCTTGACCAGCTCAGCGCCTTTGTGAACCAGATTTTTGCTGCCCGCGCCAAGCTGGAAGACTTCTACGAAATGGAAGATTCCGCCGCCTACCAGGCCGAACCGAAGGCCGTGCATGACCTCGACAACATCAGCGGCGAAGTCGAATTCCAGAACGTGTCGTTCGAATTTGCCAAGTCCACACAGGGCCTGAAGAATGTATCGTTCAAGGCGAAAGCCGGCCAGACGGTTGCCATCGTCGGTCCGACAGGCGCAGGCAAGACGACGCTGATCAACGTGCTGCAGCGCGTCTACGATCCCAAGGAAGGCCGTGTGCTTGTCGATGGCATCGATACGCGCACGATCAGCCGCCGCTCGTTGCGCAATGCAATCGCCACGGTGTTTCAGGATGCAGGCATGTTCAACCGCAGCATCGAGGAAAACATCCGCGTCGGCCGTCCGAAGGCTTCGGACGAGGATGTTGCGGCAGCGGCAGCAGCAGCCGATGCCAGCGACTTCATCCTGTCGAAGTCAGCCGGTTTCGACACGATGGTTGGTGAACGCGGTTCGCAGCTTTCGGGCGGTGAACGCCAGCGTGTTGCCATTGCCCGCGCCATCCTGAAGGACGCACCGATCCTCGTTCTCGACGAGGCAACCAGTGCGCTTGACGTCGAAACCGAGGCACGCGTCAAGGCGGCTGTCGACAAGCTGTGCCAGAACCGCACGACGTTCATCATCGCCCACCGCCTGTCGACGGTTCGCGACGCTGACATCGTGCTTTTCATGGATCATGGCGAGATCGTCGAGTCCGGCAGCTTTGACGAGCTGGCACACCAGAATGGCCGCTTCACGGCGCTGCTCAAGGCCGGTGGGCTGAAGCTGGATGATGACACGGCAAACGTCACGCCCTTCCCGCGCAAGCCGCCGGAAGCCGCGTAAGCCTGGACATGATCAACCCGATAAAAAGGCCGCTTCGCATGAAGCGGCCTTTTTCTTGATCCCAATCGGACGTGCAGACGCCAAGCGCGGCCTATTCGCCGCGCTCGACCCTCAGCCGGTTCCAGTATTCGATCCGTTTGCGGATTTCGCGTTCGAAGCCGCGCTCGGGCGGATTGTAAAAGGTCTGACGGCCAAGCGCGTCGGGAAAATAGTTCTGCCCGGAAAATGCATCCGGCTGGTCGTGGTCATAGGCATACCCCTTGCCGTAGCCTTCGCCCTTCATCAGCTTGGTCGGCGCATTCAGAATATGCTTGGGCGGCACAAGCGAGCCGTTTTCCTTGGCCGTGCGCATCGCCGCAGCAAACGCCGTATAGACTGCGTTCGATTTGGGAGCTGTCGCCAGATAGACACAGGCCTGCGCCAGAGCGAGTTCGCCCTCCGGTGAACCGAGATAGTCATAGGCATCCTTGGCGGCATTGCAGATGACCAGAGCCTGCGGATCGGCGAGCCCGATATCCTCACTCGCCATCCGCACCAGACGCCTGCCGATAAACAGCGGGTCTTCGCCCGCATCGAACATGCGGCAGAGATAATACAGCGCCGCATCGGGATCGGAACCGCGCACGGATTTGTGCAGGGCCGAGATCAGATTGTAGTGCCCGTCCTGCCCCTTGTCATAGACCGGAGCCCGCCGCTGCACGATCTGCTGCACACGCTCGACATTGAAGATTTCGCCGGTGCGGGCCGCGCGCCAGACTTCCTCGGCCAGTGTCAGGATCGCCCGGCCATCGCCGTCCGCCATGCGCACCAGGCTCGCCCGCGCCTCCTCGTCCAGTGGCAGCGGCTTGCCTTCATGTTCCTCGGCGCGCTGCATCAGCGCCATCAGGCTGGCTTCGTCGTGCGGATGAAACACAAGGACGCGCGCACGGGACAAGAGAGCGGCGTTGAGCTCGAAGGACGGGTTTTCGGTGGTGGCTCCCACGAGCACAATCGTCCCGTCCTCCATGACAGGCAGAAACGAATCCTGCTGGGCACGGTTGAAGCGGTGAATCTCGTCGACGAACAACAGGGTCTGGCGGCCCGACATTTTGCGGGCGCGGGCCATGTCAAAAACCTTCTTCAGGTCGGCAACACCGGAAAAAATGGCCGATATCTGTTCGAAGGCAAGATTGGTCTCACCTGCCAGCAACCGCGCCACGGTGGTTTTACCCGTTCCTGGCGGTCCCCAGAAAATCATCGATCCCAGCGAACCGGATTCGATCATGCGCGTCAGCGCGCCTTCCGGTCCGGTCAGGTGCTCCTGGCCGGTGACTTCGCCAAGCGAGCGCGGACGCAAACGGTCAGCAAGCGGCCTGCTCCGGTCCGAAGCCGGATCCTCCTTTGCTGCAAACAGATCCGTCATTGTCCCATCTGCCTCATTTATCGAATGATCTGCCGGATGATTGCGCCATCCCGCTCGAACTCAAAGCGCCACAGGACCGGCTTGGTTGCCATCACAGTCGCCAGATCGGCAGCGGTCGCAATATCACGACCATTGACCTTGCGCACGATATCGCCGGGCTGCAAGCCGATCCGCGCTGCCGGCGTATTGGCAAAAATCTTTTCCACCGCAACGCCGGTCGTTTCCGCCGACAGGTGCAGTCTTGTCGCGCTGCTGGGCGTGAGTGTGATGACCTGCGCGCCGGAAAGCGGGTTCTTGCCCTGGATCACAGTCTTGTTGGCGGGATCGTCCGGCCGCGGCTTTTCCAGAACGAGGGAAATCACCTTCTCCTTCGACCGGCTCAAGACGTTGAGCTTGACGGTCTTGCCGATCCCGGCGGTCGACAGGCGATAGCCCAGGCCGTCGAAATTCTCGATGCGGAAGTCATCAACCGCCAGAATCACGTCGCCAACCTGCAGTCCGCCTTTCTCAGCCGGTCCATCCTTGGCAACGTTCGTGACAAGCGCGCCATATGGCTGCTTCATGCCCAGGCCTTCGGCCACATCGGACGTCACGTTCTGGAAGGTCGCGCCGATATACGGGCGCTCGAACTTGTCGCCGCCCTGCTTTGCCGTTTCAACCACGGCCCGCACCATGTTCGACGGGATGGCGAAGCCGATCCCCACCGAACCGCCGGAGCGGGAAAAGATCGCCGTGTTGATGCCGACAAGTTTGCCATCCATGCCGATGAGCGCGCCACCGGAATTGCCGGGATTGATCGCCGCATCCGTCTGGATGAAGAAATCGAAATCCGAAATCCCCACCCGGGTACGCGCCTGCGCTGAAACGATGCCGCTGGTGACCGTCTGGCCCACGCCAAAGGGATTGCCGATGGCAAGAACCAGATCACCCACCTCAACCTTGTCCGAATCCGCCAGCTGCAGGATCGGCAATTGCTCCCCGGCCTCGATCTTGAGGATGGCGAGATCCGTCGATTCATCTTTCAGGAGAATGCGCGATTCAAACTCGCGGCCATCCGAGAGGGCAATCTTGACCGTTTCCGCATCGCGGATGACGTGGTTGTTGGTGACCACGATGCCCGAGGCGTCGACGATAACGCCGGAACCGAGCGATGACTGGATGCGCGGCGGGCCATTGAACTGGCCGCCAAAGAACTGCTCGAAAAACGGATCGCCGGCAAAAGGCGAACGCTGCTGTACTTCCCGCGCCGCATAGACGTTGACCACCGCCCCGGCAGTCTGCTTGACGAGCGGCGCAAACGACAATTGTGTATCCACACGTGATGCCGGAACCTGCTTTGCCGTATCGGCCGCCGTCTGCGCATGCACCGGCACGATCATGGCGGAAACGAGTGCGGAGGTGACGAGCAGCGCCCGGGCCGATTGCGCGATTTTGGAACAACTCATGTCGATCTCCCGAACTGATGAATCAGTAAAACATGTTAACCCAATGTGCTGAATTTCAACGCGGATACCAGCCATGAAACAAAGCAAATTTGAGACATTCAAAGCAGCTTCGTCATTGCGCCGATATTCTCGCCCGCTTCAGCAAATTCGTGGTCCAGGGTATAGATGGTGGCGCCGTGATAAAAGTCGAGCAAAAACAGAAAAGGGGCCCGCAAAGGCCCCTGTCCCAAAATCATCGATGCGGAAGCGCTGGATTATGCGGCTTCGGCTTCGTTTGCCTGTTCGGCAGCAACGCGGGCCAAATCCTTGGAACCCTTGGCGCTGACATCGCGATCGACGAATTCGACAACGGCGAGCGGTGCATTGTCACCGGTGCGGAAGCCTGCCTTCATGATGCGGATGTAACCGCCGTTGCGCTGACCGTAGCGCGGAGCAAGCGTGTCAAACAGCTTTGCTACGAGCTTGGCATCGCGGATCGCCGAAATGGCCTGACGACGAGCGTGCAGATCACCGCGCTTGCCGAGCGTGACAAGCTTTTCAACGATGGGACGAATTTCCTTGGCCTTGGGCAGCGTTGTAACGATCTGCTCATGCTCAATCAATGATGCAGCCATATTGGCAAACATCGCCTTACGATGGCTGGCAGTCCGGTTAAGCTTGCGGCCTGAATTACCGTGGCGCATGAGCCTTCTCCTTCAATTTCTCAGTTCGGGCTCATTGCCCGGGCTTGGTTGTCGGGCAGAGCCCGGATTAATACTGGTCTTCATAACGCTTCGCGAGGTCTTCAATGTTTTCTGGCGGCCAGGATGGGACTTCCATACCGAGATGGAGACCCATGGAAGCCAGAACTTCCTTGATTTCGTTCAGCGACTTGCGACCAAAGTTCGGTGTGCGCAGCATTTCTGCTTCTGTCTTCTGAATAAGATCGCCGATATAGACGATGTTATCATTCTTCAGGCAGTTTGCCGAGCGTACGGAAAGTTCGAGTTCGTCGACCTTCTTGAGCAGAGCCGGATTGAACGCAAGTTCAGTGACCTGTTCCTGCTGTACTTCCTTCTGCGGCTCGTCAAAGTTGACGAAGATCGCCAGCTGGTCCTGCAGGATGCGTGCTGCATAGGCAACGGCATCTTCGCCGGAGATCGAACCATCGGTCTCGATGGAAAGGATCAGCTTGTCATAATCGAGAACCTGTCCCTCGCGGGTGTTTTCGATCTTGTACGATACTTTGCGAACCGGTGAGTAGAGGCTGTCAACCGGGATCAGACCGATTGGCGCATCTTCTGCACGGTTGCGGTCAGCCGGAACGTAGCCCTTGCCGGTGTTGACGGTGAATTCCATGCGGATTTCAGCGCCTTCGTCCAGCGTGCAGATAACGTGTTCCGGATTGAGGATTTCGATATCGCCAACCGTCTGAATGTCGCCAGCCGTCACAACGCCTGGGCCTTCCTTGCGGACGACCATGCGCTTGGGACCGTCGCTTTCCATGTGGATCGCGATTTCCTTGATGTTCAGGACAATGTCCGTCACATCTTCACGAACGCCGGGGATCGACGAGAATTCATGCAGAACGCCATCGATCTGTACGGCAGTCACGGCAGCGCCGCGCAGCGAAGACAGAAGCACACGGCGCAGAGCATTACCGAGCGTCAAGCCGAAGCCGCGTTCAAGCGGCTCGGCGACGACCGTTGCCTTTGTCTTCGAGCCGGAGGTCTGAAACTCGACCTTGTTCGGCTTGATCAGTTCTTGCCAGTTTTTCTGGATCATCTAGTTTTTCCCTATCCTTGCCTTGCCACCATCCAATCGTGGCAATGAAGCGTGGAAACCGCAGAGGAGCTGAATGTCAGCTCATGCGGCCAAATCTTGTCGAAACAGATTAGACGCGCCGACGCTTGCGCGGGCGGCAGCCATTGTGCGGGATCGGGGTCACATCGCGGATCGACGTGATCGTGAAACCAGCAGCCTGGAGCGCGCGCAGAGCCGATTCACGGCCGGAGCCCGGTCCGCAAACTTCAACTTCGAGCGAACGCATGCCATGTTCCTGTGCCTTCTTGGCACAATCTTCAGCAGCCATCTGTGCAGCGAAAGGCGTGGATTTACGCGAACCCTTGAAGCCCTGCGCACCGGCGGAGGACCAGGCAATCGCGTTGCCCTGCGCATCCGTGATGGTGATCATCGTGTTGTTGAATGTCGAATTAACGTGGGCAACACCCGACGAAATATTTTTACGCTCGCGGCGGCGAACGCGTGTGGCTTCCTTGGCCATAGTAGTCCTTTCAGTTGATCTCGACGCCTCCGTATTTCCAGAGGCTCCACCATGGTTTCAGTTAGAGTGCGAAACCGGCACTTGTCTCTGCAACAGCAGAACCGGCGCAGCGAACCGCGCCGGCGTGATCTTACTTCTTCTTGCCGGCGATTGCCTTGGCAGGACCCTTGCGGGTACGCGCATTGGTATGCGTACGCTGGCCGCGAACCGGCAGGGAGCGGCGATGACGCAGACCGCGGTAGCAGCCCAGATCCATCAGACGCTTGATGTTCATCGAAACTTCACGACGCAGATCACCCTCAACGTGGTAATCGCGGTCGATCGTTTCACGAATCTGCAAGACTTCGGCATCGGTCAACTGATTGACACGACGCTCTGCAGGAATGCCGACTTTCTCGACGATTTCCTGTGCAAACTTTTGACCAATCCCGTGAATGTACTGAAGCGCGATAACAACGCGCTTGTTCGTCGGGATGTTGACGCCAGCAATACGAGCCACGTCTGTTCTCCTTGTTAACCGGCAGAGCTGGGCAGTCAACGCGACCGGCCAGATGACGGGATGAAAATGATATCCGGGACAAACACAAACGATCAGCCCCGAACCTGCTTTACCGGATCGGCGCCGATCGCTTCATATCCAAGCGAATTTCCGCCGTCTTTGAAGGAATCGCTCCGAAAAGTCAACTCCTCCCGTACATTTTTGTCGGAAACTAAAGTTCCGCCAAAATCTTTTCGATCGATTTGGTGACTTCTTCGAAGTCCGCCATGCCATCGACCTTCTTCAACTTGCCCTTGGCGTAGTAGTAGCCGATCAGGGGCGAAGTCTGCTTGTAGTAAGCCTCGAGCCGCGTACGGACCGTTTCAGCATTGTCATCGGGACGCCGCTTGAATTCCGTCGAACCGCATTTGTCGCACACACCCGGTACCTTGGGCTGCTTGTTGGTGTCGTGATAACCGGTGCCGCACTTGGCACAGGTATATCGACCCGAGATCCGCTCGACGAGCACATTGTCGTCGACCTCGAGCTCGATGACGCAATCCAGCTCAAATCCCTTGTCCGACAGCATGTCCTCGACCGCATCCGCCTGGACAAGTGTCCGCGGGTAACCATCGAGAATGAAGCCATTGGCTGCATCGGGCTGATCAATGCGCTCTGAAACGATCGCATTGACAATTTCGTCGGATACCAGCTTGCCGGCATCCATCACAGCCTTGGCGCGCAAACCGACATCGGTTCCGGCTTTGACTGCGTCCCGCAACATGTCCCCGGTGGAGAGCTGCGGTATCCCTAGTTTTTCTACCAAGCGCTGAGACTGAGTTCCCTTACCTGCCCCCGGTGGTCCGAGAAGTATTAATCTCATCTGTTCCGCTTCCCTCCACGGAGCTTAGACTTCTTGATAAGCCCCTCATATTGATGCGCGATCAGGTGACCCTGGATCTGTGCAACCGTATCGAGCGTAACGCTCACGACAATCAGCAGCGATGTACCGCCGAGATAGAAAGGAACGCCAGCCCAGGAAATCAGGAACTCCGGCAGCATGCAGATCAACACGAGATAGGCTGCGCCAAGAACTGTAATGCGGGTCAGAACGTAGTCGATATATTCGGCTGTGCGTTCGCCGGGGCGAATGCCGGGAATAAAGCCGGAATGCTTCTTCAGCTGATCGGCGGTGTCCTTCGGGTTGAAGACGAGCGCCGTGTAGAAGAAGGCAAAGAACACGATCATCGCGGCATAGGACGCCATATAGAGCGGCTGGCCATGGCCAAGCGAGGAAAGAATCGTCGTCGCCCAGCCGGGAAGACCCTCACTCTTGGCAAAGCCGGCAATGGTCGCAGGCAACAGCAGCAGCGAGGATGCGAAGATCGGAGGAATAACACCCGCTGTATTGAGCTTCAGCGGCAGGTGCGACGTATCGCCCTGGAACATGCGGTTGCCGACCTGGCGCTTCGGATACTGGATCAGCAGGCGGCGCTGTGCGCGTTCGACGAAGACAATGATACCGATGACGGCGATGGTCAGGATGATGATCGCCAGAATAACCGGAGTCGACAGGGCGCCGGTACGGCCGAGTTCCAGCGTGCCGGAAATGGCCTGCGGCAGGTTGGCGACGATACCGGAGAAGATGATCAGCGAAATACCGTTGCCGATACCGCGCGCCGTGATCTGTTCGCCCAGCCACATCAGGAACATGGTTCCGCCGACGAGCGTGATAACGGTGGAAAACAGGAAGAACGGTCCGGGATTGGTCACGATACCCTGACTTCCCTGCAGGCCGACCGCAATCGCATAGGCCTGCACCGTTGCCAGAAGCACCGTGCCATAGCGCGTATACTGATTGATGACCTTGCGGCCCTGCTCTCCGTCTTTCTTCAGCTGTTCCAGAGCCGGGATGACCGAGGTCATCAGCTGAACAATGATCGATGCGGAGATGTAGGGCATGATGCCCAGGGCAAAAATCGCCATACGGGCCACGGCACCGCCGGCGAACATGTTGAACATGCCGAGGATGCCCTGTGCCTGATGGTTGAAGGCCTGGGCATAGGCGCCGAGATTGATACCCGGAAGCGGGATATAGGTGCCAAGCCGGTAAACCAGCAATGCCCCAAGTGTAAACCAGATGCGCTTTTTAAGCTCTTCAGCTTTGGAAAAAGCAGAGAAATTAAGATTGGAGGCGAGCTGTTCAGCGGCTGATGCCATAAGTAGTCTCCGGTCTGCGCCCGTCAGGCACTGACGGTCCTACCCAGATATGTGCCGTTACTGCGCCGTGCTTTCCCAAAACGTGCAGGGAATGCATCAACACTAGGATTTACCCATCATATTTACCAAAAGAATGATGCGGATTGTTTTGGTAAATATGATCGGGGAAGACAAGATACAAGCGGCGACCCGGAGGGCCGCCGCTCATTCAATAGAATTATTCTGCAGCCGCTGCAACAGCAGGAAGCTTGACCGAACCGCCGGCCTTTTCGATCTTTTCGATCGCGGCCTTGGAGGCACCAGCAACTTCGATCGTTACCGCAGTTGTGATATCACCACCGGAAAGCAGGCGAACGCCGTCCTTGGCGCGGCGGATAACACCGGCAGCCTTCAGGGTCTCAATCGTAATCGCAACCTTGGCATCGAGCTTCTTGGCATCGATGGCTGTCTGGATACGGCCAACGGATACTTCATTGAAGTTCTTCATGAAGATGTTGGTAAAGCCGCGCTTTGGCAAGCGACGGTAAACCGGCATCTGGCCGCCTTCGAAGCCGTTGATGGCAACGCCGGAACGCGACTTCTGGCCCTTCACACCGCGACCGGCAGTCTTGCCGGAGCCGGAGCCGATACCGCGGCCAACGCGCTTGCGCGCTTTGGTGGCGCCTGGGTTTTCACTCAGATCATTGAGTTTCATTTGATCAATCTCCGGAGTTCTTAAGCCTCGTCCACAACGCGGACGAGATGCTGAACTTTCGCAATCATGCCACGGACGGAAGGCGTATCTTCCAGAACCCGGCGACGATGCATCTTATTGAGGCCCAGGCCGATCAGCGTTGCGCGCTGTTCTGCCGGACGGCGGATAGGGCTGCCGATCTGTTCGACCGTAACCGTCTTACCCTTCTTCTTCTCAACCATGACTTATATCCTTTAGTCTACAGCTAGCGGGACCGAGATCCCTGCCCTGCTGCGCCAGCTTCTGGCCTATTCTTCCGAACCGACCACGTCGCGGCGACGAGCCTGCAGTGTGGAGTACTTGATACCGCGCTGGGCAGCGATGTCCTTGGGGTGCATCTGGTGCTTCAAGGCATCGAATGTCGCACGAACCATGTTGTATGGGTTCGACGAGCCGAGCGACTTGGCAACAACGTCCTGTACGCCCAGAGTCTCGAAGACAGCGCGCATTGGACCGCCGGCGATGATACCTGTACCAGCTGTGGCTGCACGAAGCAGAACCTTGCCGGCGCCATGACGGCCTTCAACATCGTGGTGAAGGGTACGGCCCGAACGCAGCGGTACGAAAATCATTTCGCGCTTGGCGGATTCGGTTGCCTTGCGGATGGCTTCCGGCACTTCGCGCGCCTTGCCATGACCGAAACCAACGCGACCCTTCTGGTCGCCAACGACGACGAGAGCTGCGAAACCAAAACGCCGGCCGCCCTTGACGACCTTGGCGACGCGGTTGATGTGAACAAGCTTGTCAACGAATTCGCTATCGCGCTCTTCGTTGCGGCCGCGATCCTCGCGGTTCCGTTTTTCCTGTGCCATGCTCCTAATTCCTTTTTCTTTTCCGGTAGCACGAATGATAGTAACGAAATCCGGCTTGCAGGAGACAAGCTCCTGCAGTTCCGGATTTCGGATGTCTTGCCTTAGAAGCTGAGACCAGCTTCGCGAGCAGCTTCAGCAAGTGCCTTTACACGGCCGTGGTAAATGTAGGCGCCACGATCGAAGACAACTTCCTTGATGCCAGCCTTGACAGCACGCTCTGCAACGAGCTTGCCGACGAGTGCTGCTGCACCCTGGTCTGCACCGGTCTTGAGCTGACCCTTCAGGTCAAGATCAAGTGTCGATGCGGATGCAATTGTATGTCCACGCGCATCATCGATGATCTGCGCATAGATATTCTTTGAAGAACGGTGGACGCTGAGCCGCGGACGGTCACCGGCAACCGCCTTGAGCTGGCGGCGAACACGCGCAGCGCGACGCTGAATAATTTCTTTCGGCGATGCCATGACACGAATTCCTTACTTCTTCTTACCTTCTTTGCGAACGATCTTCTCGCCCGCATATTTAACGCCCTTGCCCTTGTAGGGTTCTGGACCACGATATTCGCGGATCTCAGCGGCGACCTGGCCGACCTGCTGCTTGTCGATGCCCGTGACGACGATTTCCGTCGGCTTCGGTACAGCGACTGTGATGCCAGCTGGTACGTCATAGATCACTTCGTGGCTGAAACCGAGCGACAGCTGCAGGTTCTTGCCCTGCATGGCCGCACGATAACCAACGCCGTTGATCTCAAGGCGCTTTTCAAAACCGTCCTTAACACCTGCGAAGATGTTGACGATCATCGTGCGGCTCATGCCCCACTTCGACCGGGCGGTCTTGCTGCTGTCACGCGGATCAACGCGAACGGCATTATCTTCGAACTTGACCAGAACTTCGTCGTTGGCGACAAAGCTCAGTTCACCTTTGGGGCCCTTGGCCTTAATGGTCTGGCCGTCAACGCTGGCTGTTACGCCTGGCGGGACTGCCACTGGTTTTTTACCGATACGAGACATTTTTCAAACCTTTTCAAGCCAGCGGTTAGAATATACGGCAGAGCAATTCGCCGCCGACATTCTGTTCACGTGCCTCGTGGTCTGCCATCACGCCCTTCGGCGTCGACAGGATCGAAATACCAAGACCGTTAGCAACCTGCGGAATCGACTTGACCGAAACGTAAACGCGACGGCCAGGCTTCGAAATACGGGTAATCTCACGGATTACAGGTACGTTCTCAAAATACTTCAGTTCGATTTCGATCTCGGACTTGCCGTTTTCAAAATCTACCTGGCTGTATCCGCGGATATAACCTTCAGACTGCAGAACATCCAGAACGCGTGCGCGCAGCTTGGAGGCAGGTGTGGAAACCTTGCCCTTTTTGCGCATGATGGCGTTGCGGATACGTGTCAGCATATCGCCGAGAGGATCTGTCATAGACATCCGTCTTCTCCCTTACCAGCTCGACTTCACGACGCCGGGCACCTGGCCGAGCGAACCCAGCTGGCGCAATGCGATACGCGACATTTTCAGTTTGCGGTAATAACCGCGTGGACGACCGGATACTTCGCAACGATTGCGAATGCGAACCTTGGTCGAATTCCGTGGCAGTTCTGCCAGCTGGATTGTCGCGCGGAAGCGCTCATCCAGCGGAAGCGACTGGTTCATCACGATTGCCTTCAAACGGGCACGCTTTGCAGCATACTGCTTGACGAGCAAACCACGGCGCTTGTTCTTTTCGACTGCGCTAGTCTTTGCCATTTCAAATACCTCGCTACGCTTGCCGTTACTGCCGGAAGGGGAAGTTGAAGGCGCGCAGGAGAGCGCGGGCTTCATCATCCGTCTTTGCAGTCGTGCAAACGATGATGTCCATGCCCCAGATCTGATCAACCTTATCGTAGTTGATCTCCGGGAACACGATGTGTTCCTTGATGCCCATGGCGAAGTTGCCACGACCGTCAAAGCTCTTCGGGTTCAGACCGCGGAAATCTCGAACGCGCGGCAGCGCGATCGTGATCAGGCGATCCAGGAATTCATACATGCGCTCTTTACGAAGGGTAACCTTCGTGCCGATCGGCATATTCTCACGTACCTTGAAGGTAGCGATCGAATTACGCGCCCGGGTAATAACCGGCTTCTGACCAGCAATCAATGCCAGATCTTCAGCTGCGACAGTTGGCTTCTTGGAATCAGCCGTAGCTTCACCAACGCCCATGTTGAGAACAACTTTGGTGATGCGGGGAATCTGCATCTCGTTGTCATATTTGAACTGCTCGAGAAGGTCTTTACGTACCACTTCCAGGTACTGCTTCTTCAAGCGTGGTTCGATCTTTGCACTGGTATTAGCCATCGATCAGGTCTCCTGAGCGCTTTGCTACACGTACCTTCTTGCCGTCTTCAAGAACCTTGAAGCCAACGCGGGTCGGCTTGCCATCCTTGGGGTCGGCGATCGCGAGGTTCGACAGATGGAGCGGCGCTTCTTTCGAAATGATGCCGGCTTCCTGGGTCTGTGTCTGCTTCTGGTGACGCTTGACAACATTAACGCCGCGAACGAGCGCCTGCTCGTCCTTCGGCAAAACTTTGATTACTTCGCCGGTACGGCCCTTGTCCTTACCAGCAAGAACGACAACGCGGTCGCCTTTACGGATCTTCTGCATCGTCTGCTCCTTTAGAGTACTTCTGGAGCCAGCGAGATGATCTTCATATGGCTCTTTGCGCGGAGTTCGCGCGGAACCGGTCCGAAGATACGCGTGCCGATAGGCTCTTTCTTGTTGTCGATCAGGACGGCGGCGTTCTTGTCGAAACGAATAACGCTCCCATCCGCGCGACGGATATCCTTGGCGGTACGAACAACCACCGCCTTCATCACGTCACCTTTTTTAACACGGCCGCGCGGAATTGCTTCCTTGATCGAAACGACAATAATGTCGCCGACCGAAGCATATTTCCGCTTCGAGCCGCCCAGCACCTTGATGCACATGACACGACGTGCGCCGGAATTATCCGCGACGTCGAGGTTTGTTTGCATCTGAATCATGACTAGCCGCCTTCTTCTTGTTCAACCGGACTGGGCTTTCCTTGCCCCTCGCGATTGTTGCGTACTTACATACAGATAATTAATATTAACTTGCTGGGGCGTCTGTAACGACAACCCAACGCTTGTCTTTCGAAATCGGCTTCGATTCCTGGATGGAAACGGCATCGCCGACTTTGAACTGGTTATTCTCGTCGTGCGCCTTGTACTTCTTGGACTGGCGCACAGTCTTCTGGAGGAGCGGGTGCGAATAGCGCCGCTCGACCTTGACCACGACGGTCTTGTCGTTTTTGTCGCTGACGACAACGCCCTGCAGAATGCGTTTAGGCATGGTTTTCTTCCTTAAGCCTTGCTCTCGACCGCTTTCTGGCGGGCGACTGTCTTGATGCGCGCGATATCACGGCGGATCTGCCGGACACGTGCGGTTTTTTCCAACTGGCCAGTCGCCTTCTGGAAGCGCAGGTTGAACTGCTCTTTCTTTAGCGTAGCCAACTCTTCATTCAACTGATCGAGGCTCAAGGCCCGGACTTCTGCGGATTTCATAGCATCCACCCCTTATTCTGCGATGCGCTGAATAAAGCGCGTCTTGACCGAAAGCTTGGCAGCACCAAGGCGAAGAGCCTCACGAGCCACATCTTCCGGAACGCCGTCGAGTTCAAACATGACGCGGCCTGGTGCTACACGAGATGCCCAGTAGTCCACGGAACCCTTACCTTTACCCATGCGGACTTCGGTAGGCTTCGATGTTACGGGCACATCCGGGAAAATCCGGATCCACACACGGCCGGCACGTTTCATGTGACGGGTAATTGCACGGCGAGCGGCTTCGATCTCACGCGCGGTAACGCGGTTCGGCTCGAGGGCCTTCAGGCCGAAAGCACCAAAATTAAGATCCGTGCCGCCTTTCGACGCGCCGTGGATACGGCCCTTGAACTGCTTGCGGAACTTTGTGCGCTTAGGCTGCAGCATTGTTCTCTACTCCAAAATTCTCTTTCCGGAAAGACGCTATTTTAAGCGTTTTCGCGGCGACGGTTCTGACCCTGATGACCATCACCTTCAACAGCGCGACGTTCGGAGGCCATTGGGTCATGCTCAAGGATCTCGCCCTTGAATACCCAGACCTTGACGCCGCAGATGCCGTAGGCGGTGTGTGCTTCAGCAGTTCCGTAGTCGATATCGGCACGAAGTGTATGCAAAGGCACACGGCCTTCACGGTACCATTCCATACGCGCAATTTCCGCGCCGCCGAGACGACCCGAGCAATTGATACGAATGCCTTCTGCACCAAGACGCATGGCCGACTGAACGGCACGCTTCATGGCACGGCGGAATGCAACACGGCGTTCCAGCTGCTGAGCGATAGACTGCGCAACCAGGACTGCATCTGTTTCCGGCTTGCGGACTTCAACGATATTGAGCGTTGTGTCTGCATTCGTCATTTCTGACAGCTTGCGGCGCAACTTCTCGATATCGGCGCCCTTCTTGCCGATGATCAGACCCGGACGTGCAGCGTGGATCGTCACGCGGCACTTCTTGTGCGGACGCTCGATCACCACCTTGGAAATGGCAGCCTGCTTCAGCTCGTCCATCAGATACTTGCGGATCTTCAGGTCTTCATGCAGCAGCTTGCCGTATTCACCCGTGTTCGCGTACCAACGCGAGTCCCAGGTCCGATTGATGCCAAGGCGGAAACCAATCGGATTAATCTTCTGGCCCATTATGCGGCCTCCCCTTTTTCCTCTGCTTCGCGGACAACGATCGTCAGATGCGAGAATGGCTTCTCGATCCGGCTTGCACGACCGCGGCCACGAACGTGGAAACGCTTCATCACGATTGACTTGCCTACGTAGGCTTCAGCAACAACCAGTGTGTCAACATCCAGGTCATGGTTGTTTTCAGCGTTGGCGATAGCTGATTCGAGAGTCTTTTTCACCGTTCCTGCAATCCGCTTGCGCGAAAATTCCAGATCGGCAAGAGCGGCGTTAACCTTCTTGCCACGGATCAGAGCAGCCACCAGATTTAGCTTCTGAGGGCTGATGCGGAGCGTACGGGCAACGGCTTTCGCCTCGTTGTCCTTAAGCTGGCGCGGAGCCTTAGCCTTGCCCATCTTTATTTCCTCTTCGCTTTCTTGTCCGCGCCGTGACCGTAATAGGTACGCGTCGGAGCGAATTCACCGAACTTGTGTCCGATCATCTCTTCGTTGACCGAAACCGGCACATGCTTGTTACCATTATACACACCGAAGGTCAGACCGACGAACTGTGGCAGGATCGTGGAGCGACGGCTCCAGATCTTGATAACTTCACTGCGACCGCCCTCACGTACCTTCTCAGCCTTCTTGAGAAGATAGCCATCGATGAACGGGCCTTTCCAAACTGAACGAGCCATTTCAGACTACCTCTCTTACTTCTTGCGCTGATGACGCGAACGAGCGATGAACTTGTCCGTCGACTTGTTGGAGCGCGTCTTCTTGCCCTTCGTGGGTTTGCCCCACGGAGAAACAGGATGACGACCACCTGACGTACGACCTTCACCACCACCGTGCGGGTGATCAACCGGGTTCATGGCAACACCGCGAACGTGCGGGCGCTTGCCAAGCCAACGACTGCGGCCGGCCTTACCAAGGCTGATATTGCCATGGTCAGGATTGGATACTGCACCGACCGTGGCGAAGCACGAACCGTGGACGAGGCGCTGTTCACCCGAATTCAGGCGAAGGATTGCCATGCCCTGGTCGCGGCCGACGAGCTGCGCATAGGTACCGGCGGAACGGGCGATCTGACCGCCCTTGCCTGGCTTCATCTCCACATTGTGGATGATGGTGCCGACCGGGATCGACGACAATGGCATCGCATTGCCTGGCTTCACGTCCGTCTGTGCGCCAGCGATAACGCTGTCGCCGACAGCCAGACGCTGCGGAGCCAGGATGTAGCTCAGCTCACCGTCTTCGTAGCGGATGAGAGCAATGAATGCGGTCCGGTTCGGATCGTATTCAAGGCGTTCAACCTTGGCAGCCACGTCATGCTTGCGGCGCTTGAAATCTACAAAGCGGTATGTGCGCTTGTGACCACCACCCTGGTAGCGTGCAGTGACGCGACCGGAGTTGTTACGACCACCCTTTGAATGAAGACCTTCGGTCAGCGCCTTGACAGGCTTGCCCTTGTAGAGCTCCGAGCGGTCCACGATGACCAGCTGACGCTGGCTTGGTGTGGTTGGATTATAATGTTTGAGTGCCATTGTCTTTACTCCACGGCCCCTCAGAGACCAGTCGAAACATCGATCGACTGCCCTTCGGCAAGCGTCACGATAGCTTTCTTGACATCACTCTGGCGCCCGACGATGCCGCGGAACCGCTTCACCTTGCCTTTGCGCACAGCTGTATTGACTGCAGTTACCTTCACGCGAAACAGCGCTTCGACTGCGGCCTTGATTTCCGGCTTCGTTGCCTTGCGGGCCACGTTGAAGACGACCTGGTTATGTTCGGAAACCAGGGTCGACTTTTCGGTGATAACCGGGCTGACGATCACGTCGTAATGGCGAAGATCGGTCATTTGAAACGCTCCTCGAGAGCTTCAACTGCAGCCTTGGAAAGCACGAGCTTGCCGCGACGCAGGATGTCATAAACATTGATGCCCTGAATTGGCAGAACATCGATGTTCGGGATGTTCGAAGCAGCGCGACGGAAATTCGCATCAATCTCGGCACCGCCGATGAGAAGCGCATTTTCGAAGCCCAGCTTGGCGAACTGCGAAACAAGTACCTTTGTCTTGGCATCGGTAGCGGCCAGCTCATCGATGATGATGAGCTCGGAAGCCTTTACCTTGGCAGACAGGGCATGACGGAGCGCAAGAGCGCGTACCTTCTTCGGCAGGTCATGTTCGTGGCTGTGAACAACCGGACCATGCGCCTTACCACCGCCGCGGAACTGCGGAGCACGTGCCGAATGGTGACGGGCGCGGCCCGTACCCTTCTGCTTGTACATCTTGGCGCCGGTGCGTGCGATTTCCGAACGACCCTTTGCCTTGTGTGTTCCCTGCTGCTTGCGGGCGAGCTGGTAACGGACCATGCGCTGAAGGATGTCGTCGCGTGGCTCAAGGCCGAAAATCTCTTCCGAGAGCTTCACCTTGCCGGCGTCTTTGCCTTCAAGTGTTGTAATTGTGAGATCCATTATACGGCTCCCTCAGTCGTCTGAGCTACTTCTGCATCAGACACAGCTGCTGCGGCGTTTGCGGCCTGGCGAACACCAGCTGGCTTGGGGGCCGTTGCCGGCAGCGCTACCTTGACGGCATCGCGTACCAGGATCCATGCACCCTTGGAGCCAGGAACAGCACCACGAACGAGAATAAGACCACGATCCAGATCCGTCGAAACGACTTCGATGTTCTGGGTCGTCACGCGGGTCTGACCCATGTGACCGGCCATCTTCTTGCCCTTGAACACTTTACCCGGGTCCTGACGCTGACCGGTCGAACCGTGAGCGCGGTGTGTTACCGAGTTACCGTGTGTGGCGCGGTGACCACCGAAGTTGTGGCGCTTCATCGAACCGGCAAAACCTTTACCGATCGACGTACCCGTCACATCAACCTTCTGACCAGCAACGAAATGCTCGGCCGTGATCTCAACACCGACATCCAAAAGGTTGTCGGCAGAAACGCGGAACTCGGCCACTTTCGCCTTTGGCTCAACGGAGGCCTTCGCGAAATGACCGCGCAATGCCTGCGTTGTATTCTTTACTTTGGCCAGTCCAACACCGAGCTGAACAGCTGTGTAGCCATTCTTCTCGACTGTACGCTGAGCCACGACATGGCAATTCTCCATACGAAGAACTGTCACAGGTACATGCTCGCCTGCGTCATTGTAGACGCGAGTCATGCCCAGCTTCTGTGCAATTACACCTGAACGCATCGGTTCGTCCTTCCGTCCTCAAGCCTTACAGCTTGATCTCGACATCAACACCAGCGGAAAGATCGAGCTTCATCAGCGCGTCTACTGTCTGCGGGGTTGGGTCTACGATATCGAGAAGACGCTTATGAGTGCGCATCTCGAACTGTTCGCGGCTCTTCTTGTCGATGTGCGGCGAGCGGTTTACTGTGAACTTCTCGATCCGTGTAGGAAGCGGGATCGGTCCGCGCACATTGGCACCGGTACGCTTGGCAGTCGACACGATTTCCCGCGTCGAATCGTCAAGGATCCGATGATCAAACGCCTTGAGGCGAATGCGGATGTTTTGACCGTTCATTTCATCTTTTCCTTGTTTAGCGGAGACGCCTATAGCAGGCGCCTCTGCATAAAACCTTAATATTATTCAATGATCGAAGCGACGATGCCTGCACCGACGGTGCGGCCACCTTCACGGATAGCGAAGCGCAGCTTCTCTTCCATTGCGATCGGCACGATCAGCGTCACATCAACCGAGATGTTGTCGCCGGGCATGACCATTTCCGTGCCTTCCGGCAGCGTCACCACGCCCGTCACGTCGGTCGTGCGGAAGTAGAACTGCGGACGGTAGTTGGAGAAGAATGGCGTATGACGGCCACCCTCGTCCTTCGTCAGGATATAGGCTTCTGCCTTGAACTTCGTGTGCGGCTTGACCGAACCTGGCTTGGCAAGGATCTGGCCGCGTTCGACGTCTTCACGGCCAACGCCGCGGATCAGCGCGCCGATGTTGTCGCCGGCCTGGCCCTGGTCGAGCAGCTTGCGGAACATTTCAACGCCGGTCACCGTCGTCTTCGTCGTCGGCTTGATGCCGATGATTTCAACTTCTTCACCAACCTTGACGATACCGCGTTCAACGCGGCCCGTCACAACCGTACCACGACCCGAGATCGAGAAAACGTCTTCGATCGGCATCAGGAACGGCTGGTCAACCGGACGCTCCGGTGTCGGGATGTACTTGTCGACTTCCGCCATCAGCGCGCGCACTGCGTCTTCGCCGATTTCCTTGTTGGAATCTTCCAGTGCGGCCAGCGCCGAACCCTTGACGATCGGCACATCGTCGCCCGGGAAGTCGTACTTCGACAGAAGCTCGCGCACTTCCAGTTCAACCAGTTCCAGAAGCTCGGCATCGTCAACCTGGTCGACCTTGTTCAGGAAAACCACGATCGCCGGAACGCCAACCTGACGGGCCAGCAGGATGTGCTCGCGCGTCTGCGGCATCGGGCCGTCGGCAGCCGATACAACCAGGATCGCGCCGTCCATCTGCGCCGCACCGGTGATCATGTTCTTCACATAGTCGGCGTGGCCGGGGCAATCGACGTGCGCGTAGTGGCGCGCTGCCGTCTCGTACTCGACGTGCGCCGTCGAAATGGTGATGCCGCGCGCCTTTTCTTCCGGTGCCGCGTCGATCTGGTCGTACGCCTTGTATTCACCGAAATACTTCGTAATCGCTGCCGTCAACGATGTCTTGCCATGGTCAACGTGACCAATCGTGCCGATGTTGACGTGCGGCTTGTTACGTTCAAACTTGCTCTTAGCCATCTGAGCTCTCCGTTATATGTTCGCCTGCTCAGGCTTAACTCAACTGTCACGCGCAACCGTTAGGGCTACGCAAACTTCTTCTGAATTTCCTGTGCGACTGCTGTCGGAACAGGTTCGTAGTGATCAAACTGCATCGTGTACTGTGCACGACCCTGGCTCATCGAACGCAGCGTGTTCACATAACCAAACATGTTGGCCAGCGGCACGTTTGCATTGACGACCGTAGCAATGCCACGGGCTTCGGTACCCGAAATCTGACCACGACGTGAATTCAGATCGCCGATTACGTCACCGACATAATCTTCAGGCGTTACAACTTCGACCTTCATGATCGGCTCGAGCAGCTGGGCACCAGCTTCGCGGGCAGCTTCGCGGAATGCCGCACGGCCTGCGATTTCGAATGCCAGAACCGACGAGTCGACATCATGGTAGGCACCGTCGATCAGCGTGGCTTTCACGCCGAGCATCGGGAAGCCTGCGAGCGGACCCGCACCCATGACGCTTTCAATACCCTTCTGAACGCCCGGAATGTATTCCTTCGGTACAGAGCCGCCGACGATCTTCGATTCGAAGATGAAATCGTCGCCATCGTGGGGTTCGAAGATGATCTTGACGCGAGCGAACTGACCCGAACCACCCGACTGCTTCTTGTGGGTGTAGTCCTGTTCCTTCTTGCGTGTGATCGATTCGCGGTAGGCAACCTGCGGCTGACCAACATTCGCCTCGACCTTGAACTCGCGACGCATACGGTCAACGAGAATGTCGAGATGAAGTTCGCCCATGCCGGCGATGATTGTCTGACCCGACTCTTCATCCGACTTGACGCGGAATGAAGGATCTTCAGCAGCAAGACGGTTCAGCGCAATGCCCATCTTTTCCTGGTCGGCCTTGGTCTTCGGCTCGATCGCGATTTCGATAACCGGATCGGGGAATTCCATGCGTTCCAGGATAACCGGCTTCAGCGGATCACAGAGCGTGTCACCTGTCGTTGTTTCTTTCAGGCCTGCCAGAGCAACGATGTCGCCGGCAAACGCTTCTTCAATGTCTTCACGCGAGTTGGAATGCATCTGCAGCATACGGCCGATACGTTCGCGCTTGTTCTTGACTGTGTTGTCGAGCGAAACGCCCTTGGTCAGCTTGCCGGAATAGATGCGGCAGAAAGTCAGCGAACCAACGAACGGATCGTTCATGATCTTGAATGCGAGCATCGACAGAGGCTCTTCATCCGAAGACTTGCGGGTTGTCTCGCCATCGGTCTTCGGGTCGATACCCTTGATCGAAGGAACGTCAACCGGCGAAGGCAGGAATTCAACAACACCATCAAGCAGAGGCTGTACGCCCTTGTTCTTGAAGGCCGAACCGCAGAATACCGGATGGAATTCAACACGGCAGGTGCCGGTGCGGATCAGAGCGCGCAGAGCATCATTGTCAGGCATGTTGCCTTCCAGATACGCTTCCATCGCAGCTTCATCGACTTCAACGGCGGCTTCAATCAGCTTTTCGCGGTATTCTTCAGCCTTGGCTTGCAGATCAGCAGGGATCTCAACGACATCCCACTGCGCACCCAGCTGCTCATCGCGCCAGACCAGAGCCTTCATTTCGATCAGATCGACGACGCCCTTGAATTCTGTCTCTGCACCGATCGGCAGCTGCATGACAACAGCCTTGGCACCAAGACGGGTCTTGACCATTTCAACGCAGCGATCGAAATCGGCGCCGGTCTTGTCCATCTTGTTGACGAAGATCATGCGCGGAACATGATACTTCTCAGCCTGACGCCAAACGGTTTCCGTCTGCGGCTCTACGCCGGCATTGGCATCGAGCAGTGCAATCGCACCGTCGAGAACGCGCAGCGAGCGCTCGACTTCAATCGTGAAGTCGACGTGGCCTGGCGTGTCGATGATGTTGAAGCGACGCTTCTTGCCATCGCGGCCTGTCCAGTAGGTGGTGGTTGCAGCGGAAGTGATCGTGATGCCACGCTCCTGCTCCTGCTCCATCCAATCCATGGTTGCAGCGCCATCATGGACTTCACCGATTTTGTGCGACTTGCCGGTGTAATAAAGAATACGCTCGGTGGTCGTGGTCTTGCCGGCGTCGATGTGCGCCATAATACCGAAATTACGGTAGTCTTCGATTTTATATTCGCGGGCCATGATATGGTGCCTTCAAGAATAGGGTTTCGACGATTACCAGCGGTAATGCGAGAATGCGCGGTTGGCTTCTGCCATGCGATGCGTGTCTTCACGCTTCTTCACAGCTGAGCCACGGTTGTTTGCCGCATCCAGGAGTTCGCCGGACAGGCGATCAATCATCGTGGTCTCATTGCGACCGCGAGCAGCATTGATCAGCCAACGGATGGCAAGAGCCTGACGACGCTCTGGACGAACATCGACCGGAACCTGGTATGTTGCACCACCAACACGGCGCGAGCGCACTTCAACGTGCGGCGCAACATTGTCGAGGGCCTGATGGAACAGGGCAACCGGCTCCTGCTTGCTCTTGGCTTCAACCGACTCAAGCGCACCGTAAACGATACGCTCAGCGATCGACTTCTTGCCATGATGCATGACTGCATTCATGAACTTGGTCAGAACGAGATCGCCGAACTTTGGATCCGGGTTGATCTCACGCTTTTCTGCACTATGGCGTCTGGACATACTTTTTGTCTCTTATCTGCATCGGGTTGACCTACCTGGTGGCCAAAGTCCCGGAAAATCTTACTTCGGACGCTTTGCACCGTACTTGGAACGGCGCTGCTTACGGTTCTTGACGCCCTGCGTATCGAGAACACCACGGATGATGTGGTAACGAACGCCCGGCAAATCCTTGACACGGCCGCCGCGGATCATCACGACAGAGTGTTCCTGAAGGTTGTGGCCTTCACCCGGAATGTATCCAATAACTTCGAAGCCATTCGTCAAACGCACCTTGGCAACCTTACGCAGAGCCGAGTTCGGCTTCTTCGGGGTCGTCGTATAGACGCGGGTGCAAACGCCGCGCTTCTGCGGGTTTTCCTGCAGGGCAGGAACTTTATTGCGCTTTACCGGCGCAGTGCGCGGCTTGCGGATCAACTGGTTTACGGTAGGCATTCAACCTTCCCTCTTTGTAATGCGTATCAAAGCGCACGCGCTTCGGCACAAATCTCGTATCTTCGCCCGTCAGGGCCGTTTCAGCGCCATGCTCATGCACGAATTCGGGCAACTAAACCACCGCGAGGGTGGTTGCCCGAATAAAAGCAGAGGAAGCCTTAAGAGCTTCATGCGAGCGGCAAATTGCATTTCGATCGTAAAACGAACCCTGTTTGAGATGAACTCCAGAGCGTGTCGCTCCGAAACGGCCAATCTCACATCGGCTCAGATGTGCTGCTGATACTTTGTCCCCTGCTCCACGTCAAGCCTGAACTCCAAATTTTGTTAAGGTTTGGAGCGTTTCGGGGCACTTTGCGGCCTGATGGTAAGATTGTTTCGCCGGACCACCATTAATTCAAGTTAAATTTCTCTTTCTTCACAGCGATTTTGAGAGTCGCTGCAACAGGCAGCACCCGCGAGTCGCAGGGCTGCCAGAATCATGACCTTCCAGGCGTTCTTGCACTAGCTGAAAGGCATAGACGTCAGCCGCAGGGGCCTATCCCTAGCAATTGTTTGAAGCCAACGGTTCTGGTTGTTGTTGCCTGCCCCCGGATTCATGTGAATGAAGAAGTCCGGAGAGAACAATTTACAGAATGTGAGTTTGCTAAGTCCCATGTATTGGCTTTGTGAGAAGGCAAACATGCTCTTGCTGACGTCCAGCAAAGACTGTCTCAGTTCAACCAGAGACCCATCTTCGCCATTCAAGCCAAACAACGGAGCTACCTCCAGATCCAGGTCATAGTCGCTGCGGTTGGCTTTCTGAAAACATTCCTTGAGTTCCCCTCCACCATACTCCGTGGAATCGAAGAAATTCATCTGTGGAAGGAGGACACTCGTCTGCCAAACCTCCGTAAGTGCTTTTGAAAGCGCGGCTTGCCACGAAAACGCTGCTGAAGCGCCGCATGCAAATTGCACGAAGTCGGATTCGGACCGTGCCTTGTAGACCACAAACAAGACATGCGCCCCCTTGAGAAATGAAATGTTGTAGCAGCGCAGCATTCCCCGCATGCTCAACCGCTGCAGCAATGTTTTGATCCTCCGATCTGCAACGTTGTCGGGCTCCAGCACGGACAGTGCCTGACATCGCTTCGAAGCCCACATCGCGGCCAGACTTTGCCGTTCGACAAATTCAAGGACGGCATTTTGGAACGCTGCCTCCTTGTTGACGTGAAGCGCCGATCCGGATGTGTCGCGGGTTGGAACAAATTGCTGGTCCTTCGTAGTGTGAAGGGAAAACAGTATCCGTGGCAGCCGCACCGTCTCGCCCGAGCTCAGATCAAGAACCTCAACAGTATCAAACCTGTGCCCGGCAACGGATTGGCCGGTCTGCTCGTCGCCACACGCCTCAGTTATCGCGGCGTTCAATGCACTCTTCGTTTCCAGCGAAACGTTCAATTCATTGATGGTAGCATAACCGCTTGACCCGATACTTCGGTACGCAACAAAGCGCTCCATATACTCTCCGAAAGCCTTGAGATGTATGTCTGGTCCGTAGCCAAAGCCGTGCCCTTGTATACGGCTACTGTCGTGCGCTCCAAAAACGCAAGGTTCCGATATGAGTGGCGGGCTCGATGCCTCAACGGCAAACTGCGGTACCGCTGTGATCACTGGTCGAAATCTATGCTGGATTACCATCTTGTTTCTTTTCGAACCCGAATGCCTGAACAATAGTCGGCAGCAGCAATCGGCCATCCAGATGACACATGTGTGCAATCTGGCGCTCGGGGAAGCCTGACAGGACGCGCGATGAAACGCCCACAGATTGGGCGCAAGACAGCATATTCTGGTACATCGATCCCACCTCAAGAAGTGAGAGCCTGTAGCCGCGCGTACGATATTTGAAGATCGATTTTTTCAGGTTGACGCAGTAGAGAACATAGAAAGACGGATTTGGTACGTCGCTCAGGCCGGAAAAATCAGACGCTGAAACATGCGCGGTCAGTTGTTCGAATGCATTGGACACGGGAAGAAAATGGAAGGCTGACAATCTCTGCCCTTCCTGAACCCGAGGGCCGGTAATCAAGATTGCCTCTACCGCATAGAGCGCTCCACCGGAGGGATAGGGTCGCCGCCTCTGCTGATCGGCTGCCAGTGCCTGATTGAATATGCGGCCGATCAATGAAAACGCAATCTCAATGCCTTCATCGCCATGGTGCAGCGACGCGAAACGCGTGATATTGCAGATGGGCTTTTCCTGCGGGATTTCGATGGTCTGGGTAAGGTGGGAAAATCTTGCTTCGGTAAACTCGGCACGCTTCAAATGGTTGTTTGTCACCGCGGAAAAGCCAAATAAATTCTCAAATCCAGAGCCGACCGGGGTCACGCAGGCCTGATGGAATTCCCTCACGTGGTATTCCACATCGGCATCAACGAACTGACTGGCGAAGCCGATTTGATTCAACGATGCGGTTTCGTCAGTTTTCATGATCGGCTCTCCCCATTGGGCTGGGCGGCGAAACGGCCCAGTCACGCATGGACGAGCTGAAACTTGAGTGATTGGCGCGATGGCGTTGAATATGTCCGCTATCCAGATTCATCTCCGTGACTGTACCCAGATCATCGGAGAAGACGGGAACCATTTCAGACGCGATCAATTGCCGGAAGCGGGTGTAAAGCAAATGCAGGGCAGCGCTCTCTTCAAGAGAAGACCTTGGCAAGGTTGGGACCGTAGTGGTGCTGACCGCACTTGCATGAGCGAAGAAAACATCCGCCCAGCTGGAAGGTTTGAATTTGGATGATCGATCGAGACCCGCAAGATTGTAGAGCGAACTGAAATGGTCGGGCAGCGCCATCCGCACCGAATAAAACCCGTCAATCACAAAGTGCCTCAATACAAAGTAGGCGTGCAAGAGAAACAGATCCGGTTTGTGATGACAGAGATCGACAATGGCGCGCGCCAATCCATGATCATATTGCGCCTGGACACAGATGAGTATTGTTGGTCCTGAAATGTCACCCAGTTCATCAATGATGACGACGTCGACAGCATCATTCCTCTCGATTTGCGCGGCAACCATAACTGCCATGGCCCCGTCTGTTGAATAGACCACAACCCGCACATCATCGCGATACCGCTTCAATATGTTGATTCTTTCAAGAAAACTCCGGCCAGCCCTGGGGTCAATATTCTGATCTGCAAAGAGTTGATCAATGGCTGGTTGATTTGTCGAGACGCCCAATGCCTTGAGATGCGTCAGCACATCGATCATCGAGTGGTCATGCAGGCGTGTGACACCGGATGGCGTGCATATGAAAGGCATGCCGTCATCTTCACCGACGATTTTGGCATAGGGCTGAATGTTAAATCGCATCCTCAACCTCCAGATTTGGAGTGGTCCGTGGCGCCCTGGATCAATGCAACAATGTTGTCAGCTAAAAAGAGGCGGTACGCGCAGCTTGGGTACCGCCCCTGGGCTTAGGTGCTCCACCCCTTGCTCGAGGCCGAAGAACTGCTGCTTTTGCCGGATGCACCGCATCTGCTGCTGCTATCACATTTTGCGCTGCTACTCGATTTCGAGCTACCTGGGCTTACGCCACTCAGTCCGCCGCTTGCCATGGTCGCGTTGTCATCATCGTCGAACTCGACTTGATCGCCGAATTGTCCTGGGCTCAGAAAATGGATCAACATTCCATATCTCCTTGGAAATTTGCAACAAGCACATCATATCGAATTGCATCGCTATGTATATTATACGTTAGTCCCATAGATAAACGACTGGAATTCGGCCAATATGGCTCGTATCATTTCGACTTTAATAATATAATTCTTATGTAACGGGAAAATTTCGTGAATGAATCCGCCGTATTCAGATATTCCTTTTTAATAATATTCAAAAGTAGAAGACAGTTTGCACTGTTACTTATTTTGATCGGAACAATCACCATAGTCAGTGCGGCAATGTCTGCCATTCCGATACTGTTTGCAAAGGGCATCGATCTCCTGTCTGAGGGGCGTGACATGGAAGCCGGTATATCTCTTATTCTTGCGTTTTCCGTAAGCTTGCTGATCACCTCCATCATCTCTCAATTCGAATGGCTGACATTTGGTCCATTCAATCTCCGTTTGCAACGCCACCTCACGCTGAACGTCTTCAACCATGCGTTGTCGCTTCCCTATCATGCGATGCGGGAACACACGTCTCATGAGCTAGGCCGTATCGTTGAAAAGGGGCTCGATGCCATCCGGGATATTACATCGAGCCTTGCCTTTTCCGTTGCACCGACGATCGTCGAGCTGATGATTGCGGGATTTGTCATCGCAATCATGGTCGATCCATGGATCGCAGTGCTGTTGATTGTCGCTCTTTGCGTCTATGGATACCTGGCAAACCTGTCGGCGATCCGCATACGGGCCGCGACTGAAGACGCCATGGAAAGCGGCACCGCCGCCTGGACATACGGGCTTGATGCCCTCGTCAACGCAGATCATGTACAGCAAGCGAACTTGCGCACGGCAATCATCGAGCAGCTCAACAAGAAGCTGAAGACAAATGACGGGCACTGGAAAGTGACCTTCACCCAGCGTGTTTACTACGGCGTATGGCAAACGATCATATTCGGCGGCGTCGTGATTTGGGTTCTATGGCACGGTGCGCTGGACGTTTCGACAAGTTCGCTCACGGTTGGCGAACTTGTGTTGATCAATACCTACATCATCCGGCTGCTGCAGCCCGTCGAGACATTGGCGCGTGTCTATAGGGAAATACATGCTTCTGCCGGAGAAGCGACCTTGTTGATGCGTCTTCTTGCGGAAAATCCAGTTCCTGCGGCGCAGAGTTCTGATTTGCCGGTAGCCGACAGACCCTGGGCTTTGCAACTCACCAATCTAGGGATCACGATAGGCGCGACTCCCGTGATTGTCGGCCTGGACCTTTCGATCGCCGCAGCCAGCCGACTGTTCATCGTCGGTGCGTCCGGCACGGGAAAAAGCAGTCTTCTGCGCGTTCTGGGGTGTCTGGTTCCCCCATCGACCGGACATTTCACCATTGAGAACGTCGATCTGACACAGACCAACGCTGAAGCATTCCGAAATGGTATCGCGGTGGCTTACCAGGACAGCCTTTTGTTTGATATGACAATCAGAGAAAATATCGCCCTTGGTTCCGGCGCACCGAACGATGCAATTGAAGCCATCATGTCGGTATTGGGATTGCGTGAGGTCCTGGACCGGCATGATGGCGAGAACGAGCCGACCGTGGGGGAACGCGGCAACAGACTATCCGGCGGCGAGAAACAACGCATATCCTTGGCTCGTGCACTCCTGAAACCTTCCAATCTCTTGCTGTTGGATGAACCGACAACCGCGCTGGATGAAGTAAATCGCTCGCGCGTGGTCCTGGCATTGAACAATCGTGAAAACAGGCAGACCGAGATTATAATCACCCATGACATAAAGTTGATCGGACCAAATGATACCGTCCTCTATTTGATTGGACCGGGAAAAACTCTTTGTGGGCCCCATATCGATCTGCTTGGCTGCAAAGAATATTCTGATTTCATAAATGGTACGATTTCATTACAGACAGAATGACGATCAAACTCTGGAATCAATTCTATGCCAACAGATAATCCCGAACCGAAAACAGTCCACCTCATCGTTGCCGACGTCTGGAAGAAAGGCGAGGAAGAGCCGCTGCAGGTGCATGTTCTCCTGATGAACGACGATGCCGACGGGCTGGTTGAAACCGCCCTGCAGATTCTGGCCAATGAAGGCTATGAAGAAGCTGAACTCTTGGAGATCGGCACGCTGACAAGCGAGCCGGAGGAAGAACCCCACCTCTCCGCCTGGAAAACCGCCCTCACCGGCCAGGCCGCGCTGATCGAGTTTGACGAATAACGCCGAGGATACTGAACAGTTTCTTCGTTTGCCCATCAGCATTCATGTCATAGCCCAAACAAAAAGGCCGCCCCGAAAGGCGGCCTTTTCAATGTCGTCGTGTGCAACCGGCTTATTCGGCCGGGGTGCCTGTCATATCGGTCAGCATGGCGTCGACCTTGGCAGCACCGGCTCCGCTTTCCTTGCGGCGCTCGTCGATGATCAGCTCGTCGCGGGCACCGGCAATGCGGCGGATCTGCTTGACCGTTCCACCCGTACCAGCCGGGATCAGACGGCCAACGATGACGTTTTCCTTCAGGCCCTGCAGCGCATCCATCTTGCCGGCAACGGCAGCTTCCGTGAGGACGCGTGTCGTTTCCTGGAAGGACGCAGCCGAGATGAAGGACGGCGTCTGCAGCGAAGCCTTGGTGATACCCAGGAGAACCGGAGTACCGTAGCCTGGCTTCTTGCCATCTTCCTCGAGACGTTCGTTGATCTCGTCCAGCTCGATCCGGTCGACATGGTCACCGGCGATGAAACCAGTGTCACCGGATTCGGTGATTTCGACCTTCTGCAGCATCTGGCGGACAATCACTTCGATGTGCTTGTCGTTGATCAGAACGCCCTGCAGACGATAGACTTCCTGGATTTCATTGACGAGA
Source organism: uncultured Phyllobacterium sp. (assembly GCF_902479695.1). Lineage (NCBI taxonomy): Bacteria > Pseudomonadati > Pseudomonadota > Alphaproteobacteria > Hyphomicrobiales > Phyllobacteriaceae > Phyllobacterium > uncultured Phyllobacterium sp. The sequence goes on from NZ_CABSQF010000002.1 coordinate 137,466, forward strand.
TACGAAGCGAGTGCTTCCACGCCCTTGATGGCCAGAATGTCATGCGGTGCCGGGTTGCCGTCGAGGATGTAATCGCCCTTTTCGATCGCATCGCCATCCTGAAGATGGAAAGGCTTGCCCTTGGGGATCAGATACTCAACTGGCTCGAGCGTCTCGTCGTTCGGTTCAATGACGATGCGGCGCTTGTTCTTGTAGTCGCGGCCAAAACGAACCGTACCATCGATTTCGGCGATGATCGCATGGTCCTTCGGACGGCGTGCTTCGAACAGGTCCGCAACGCGCGGCAGACCACCGGTGATGTCCTTGGTCTTGGCGCTTTCCATCGGGATACGGGCAAGAACGTCACCCGCCTTCACGTGCGAGCCGGGCTCAACCGACAGGATCGATTCAACCGACAGCTGGAAGCGTGCATCGCCGCCCTTTGCCAGTTTCAGAACCTTGCCGGCCTTGTCCTTGACAACGATGCAAGGCTTCAGGTCCGAACCGCGCGGTGTCGAACGCCAGTCGATGACCACGCGCTTGGTGATACCGGTGGACTCGTCCGTCGTTTCCGAAACGGAGAGACCGTCGACCATGTCTTCGAATTCGACATGACCTTCGACTTCCGTCATGACCGGGCGGGTATAAGGATCCCACTCGGCAACGCGCTGGCCGCGCTTAACCGTATCGCCGTCATCGACATAGATACGCGAACCGTAGGTGACGCGGTGTGTCGCCCGTTCCTTGCCTGTCGCATCAAGAATGACAACAGCCATGTTACGGCCCATGACAACCAGATGGCCGTCGGAGTTGCGAACCACATTGCGGTTACGGATCTGCACCGTACCTTCATAGCTGGCTTCGAGGAACGACTGATCCACAACCTGCGCCGTACCACCAAGGTGGAACGTACGCATCGTCAGCTGCGTGCCTGGCTCACCGATCGACTGAGCGGCGATAACGCCGACAGCTTCACCCTGGTTCACTGGCGTACCACGGGCCAGATCGCGGCCGTAGCACTTGGCGCAGATGCCGCCACGGGTCTCACAGGTGAGAGCCGAACGGATGCGGATGGACTGGACGCCCGCCTTTTCGATGGCATCGATATCGAACTCGTCGATGATGTTGCCGCCGGTAACCAGAACGTCACCCGTCAGCGGATGCAGGATGTCTTCGAGCGCCGTACGGCCGAGAACACGCTGGCCAATGGTCGCAACGACCTGACCGGCATCAACGATCGGCTGCATGGTGAGGCCCGTTGTCGTGCCGCAATCCACGGAGATGACGATGCAATCCTGCGCGACGTCGACGAGACGACGTGTCAGGTAACCGGAGTTGGCCGTCTTCAAGGCGGTATCGGCAAGACCCTTACGGGCACCGTGGGTCGAGTTGAAGTACTCGTTCACGGTCAGGCCTTCCTTGAAGTTCGAAATGATCGGCGTTTCGATGATTTCGCCCGAAGGCTTGGCCATCAGTCCGCGCATGCCGCCCAGCTGGCGCATCTGGTTCGGCGAACCACGAGCACCCGAGTGCGACATCATGTAGATCGAGTTCATCTGCTTCTGGCGACCAGTCACAGGATCGAACTCGACAGCCTTAATGCGGGCCATCATTTCGTCGGCGACCTTCTCGGTGCACTTGCCCCAGGCGTCGACGACCTTGTTGTACTTCTCGCCCTGGGTGATCAGGCCGTCATTGTACTGCTGTTCGTATTCGGTCGCCAAAGCTTCGGTCTCGGCAACGAGCTTTGCCTTGGTTTCCGGAATGACCATGTCGTCCTTGCCGAAGGAAATACCGGCACGGCAGGCGTGGCTGAAACCGAGCTGCATGATACGATCGCAGAAAATGACCGTCTCTTTCTGTCCGCAATGGCGATAGACCGTGTCGATCATCTTGGAGATGTTCTTCTTGGTCATTTCCTGGTTGCAGATGTCGAAAGGCACGTTGTGGTGCTTCGGCAGCAGCTCACCGATGATCATGCGGCCAGGCGTCGTGTCGAAAATCTTCGACGTCGGCTTGCCGTCCGCATCAATGCTCTTGAAGCGGCCCTTGATCTTGGTGTGCAGGGTGACAGCACCGCTGCCAATGGCGTGATGCAGTTCACCGATATCGGCAAAAGCCATGCCTTCGCCCGGCTCTTTCGCCGCAACGATCGACAGATAGTACAGGCCCAGAACCATGTCCTGCGACGGAACGATAACCGGCAGACCGTTTGCAGGGTGCAGGATGTTGTTCGTCGACATCATCAGAACGCGGGCTTCAAGCTGCGCTTCCAGGGAAAGCGGAACGTGAACAGCCATCTGGTCGCCGTCGAAATCCGCGTTGAAAGCGGTACAGACGAGCGGATGCAGCTGGATTGCCTTGCCTTCGATCAGGATGGGTTCGAACGCCTGGATGCCAAGACGGTGCAGCGTCGGCGCACGGTTCAGGAGAACCGGGTGCTCGCGGATGACTTCGTCAAGGATATCCCAGACTTCCGGCTTTTCCTTTTCAACCAGCTTCTTCGCCTGCTTGACGGTCGAGGAATAACCCTTGGCGTCGAGACGGGCATAGATGAACGGCTTGAACAGTTCGAGCGCCATCTTCTTCGGCAGACCGCACTGGTGCAGCTTCAGTTCCGGACCGGTCACGATGACCGAACGGCCGGAATAGTCGACGCGCTTGCCGAGCAGGTTCTGGCGGAAGCGGCCCTGCTTGCCCTTGAGCATGTCGGACAGCGACTTCAGCGGACGCTTGTTGGCACCGGTGATGACGCGGCCGCGACGGCCGTTGTCGAACAGTGCATCAACCGATTCCTGAAGCATGCGCTTCTCGTTGCGGATGATGATGCCGGGTGCGCGCAGTTCGATCAGGCGCTTCAGACGGTTGTTACGGTTGATCACACGACGATAGAGATCGTTGAGATCGGACGTCGCAAAACGGCCGCCATCCAGCGGAACAAGCGGACGCAGGTCCGGCGGAATGACTGGAACGATCTTCATGATCATCCATTCCGGACGGTTACCCGATTCCAGGAAGTTTTCGACGATCTTCAGACGCTTCATCAGCTTCTTCTGCTTCAGATCCGAAGTTGTTGTCGCCAGCTCTTCACGCAGATCGCCGGCAATCTTCTCCAGATCCATGGAAGCCAGAAGCTCATGGATAGCTTCCGCGCCGATCAGTGCCGTGAAGGAATCTTCACCGAACTCATCGACAGCGATCATGTATTCTTCCTCTGAAAGCAGCTGATGCTCTTTCAGGGATGTCAGGCCGGGTTCGGTCACGATGTAGTTCTCGAAATAGAGAACGCGCTCGATGCCCTTGAGGGTCATGTCGAGCAATGTGCCGATACGGCTTGGCAGAGACTTCAGGAACCAGATGTGCGCAACCGGAGCTGCGAGTTCGATATGGCCCATGCGCTCACGGCGAACGCGCGACAGCGTTACTTCCACGCCGCACTTTTCGCAGATGATGCCCTTGTATTTCATGCGCTTGTACTTGCCGCACAAGCATTCATAGTCCTTGATCGGCCCGAAGATCCGAGCACAGAAGAGACCATCCCGCTCAGGCTTGAATGTGCGGTAGTTGATCGTCTCCGGCTTCTTGATCTCACCGTATGACCAGGACAGAATCTTCTCAGGGCTGGCAATCGAAATCCGGATGGAATCGAATGCCTGTACAGGTACCTGAGGATTGAAAAGATTCATGACCTCTTGGTTCATGCCGTTTCTCCATGGGGCAAAAATTGCCCTCTGCTTGCGATGGAATGATCCGCCGTCGCGGGTCCATCTAGATCAAATGCCGCTTCTGCAGCGGCTCGAAACAAAATGGTCGGGTGCGCGGCAAACCGCGCACCCCAACTTTTTTACTCTGCCGCGTCAGGCAAAGCCTGCTGCTCTTGCTGGCGTGTATCGTCCAGCTCGACATTGAGACCGAGCGAACGCATTTCCTTGACGAGAACGTTGAAGCTCTCCGGAATACCGGCCTCGAACGTATCGTCACCGCGGACGATCGCTTCATAGACCTTGGTACGACCGGCGACGTCATCGGACTTGACCGTGAGCATTTCCTGCAGCGTGTAGGCCGCACCGTATGCTTCCAGGGCCCAGACCTCCATTTCACCGAAGCGCTGACCGCCGAACTGGGCTTTACCACCCAGGGGCTGCTGCGTCACGAGCGAGTATGGTCCGATCGAACGGGCATGGATCTTGTCGTCGACCAGGTGGTGCAGCTTCAGCATGTAGATGTAGCCGACAGTCACCTGACGATCGAAAGTTTCACCCGTACGTCCGTCATAGAGCGTCGACTGACCGGAAGCCTTCAGACCCGCCTGCTCCAGCATCACGTTGATGTCCGGCTCATGCGCACCGTCAAACACCGGCGTTGCAATCGACACGCCGCGCTTCATCTGCTCACCAAGACGCACGATACTCTCGTCGTCATAGTTGCGGACTGGCTCGTTCCGGTCGTTGTCGGGGATGATCGACTCGATCGTCGCCCGCAGCGGCTGGATATCGCCCTGACCACTGGCCGCATACTGTGCCTTGTAGGCTTCGATCAGATCACCGATCTTCTTGCCCATTCCGGCGCAGGCCCAGCCCAGATGCGTTTCCAGAATCTGGCCAACGTTCATGCGGCTTGGCACGCCAAGCGGATTGAGCACGATGTCGACATGCGTTCCGTCTTCGAGGAACGGCATATCTTCAACGGCGGCAATGCGCGAGACAACACCCTTGTTGCCGTGACGGCCGGCCATCTTGTCGCCTGGCTGGATCTTGCGCTTCACAGCAACAAAGACCTTGACCATCTTCATGACGCCCGGAGGCATCTCGTCGCCGCGCTGTACCTTTTCGACCTTGTCCATGAAGCGCTGTTCGAGCAGCTTCTTGGAGTCATCGTACTGGTTGCGCAGAGCTTCGATTTCGCCCTGAAGCTTCTCGTCCTCGACGGCGAACTGCCACCACTGGGAACGCGGGTGTTCACCCATGACTTCCGTCGTGACAACAGTGCCCTTCTTGAACGACTTCGGTCCGGCAACGGCAGGCTTGCCATTGAGAACGTCAGCCAGACGGCCATAGACGTTGCGGTCAAGAATAGCCTGTTCGTCGTCGCGGTCCTTGGCCAAACGCTCGATTTCCTCGCGTTCGATCGCCATGGCGCGTTCGTCCTTTTCAACGCCGTGGCGATTGAAAACGCGAACTTCCACAACCGTACCGTAAGTCCCGGGCGGCATGCGCATCGAGGTGTCACGGACATCGGAAGCCTTTTCACCGAAGATGGCGCGCAGAAGCTTCTCTTCCGGCGTCATCGGGCTTTCGCCCTTCGGCGTGATCTTGCCGACGAGAATGTCGCCGGGCTGAACTTCCGCACCGATGTAAACGATACCGGCTTCGTCCAGGTTCTTCAGGGCTTCTTCCGAAACGTTCGGAATGTCGCGCGTGATTTCTTCCGGTCCGAGCTTCGTATCGCGGGCCATGACTTCGAACTCCTCGATATGGATCGAGGTGAAGACGTCATCCGAAACGATCTTCTCAGACAGAAGGATGGAGTCTTCGTAGTTGTAGCCGTTCCAAGGCATGAACGCGACGAGCACGTTGCGGCCGAGCGCCAGATCGCCCAGGTCCGTCGAAGGACCGTCGGCAATGATGTCGCCCTTTTCGATCCGGTCGCCAACACGAACCAGCGGACGCTGATTGATGCAGGTGTTCTGGTTCGAACGCTGGAACTTCATCAGGCGGTAGATATCGACGCCTGATTTGCCCGGTACGAGATCTTCCGTCGCACGGATAACGATACGCGTCGCATCGACCTGATCGACGATACCTGTGCGGCGTGCACCGATGGCGGCGCCGGAGTCACGGGCAACGATCGGCTCCATGCCGGTACCGACGAACGGTGCCTCGGCGCGAACCAGAGGTACGGCCTGACGCTGCATGTTCGAGCCCATCAGAGCGCGGTTGGCGTCGTCGTTTTCCAGGAACGGAATGAGCGCTGCGGCAACCGATACGAGCTGCTTCGGCGACACGTCCATCAGATCCACGTTTTCACGCGGAGCCATCAGAACTTCACCCGCATGACGGCAGACAACGAATTCGTCCGTGAAGGCGCCGGAAGCGTCGAGTTCCACATTGGCCTGCGCCACGTGATACTTGGCTTCTTCCATCGCCGAGAGATAGACGACGTCATCCGTGACCTTGCCGTCAACGATCCGGCGGTACGGGCTTTCGATGAAGCCGTACTTGTTGACCCGGGCAAAGGTTGCGAGCGAGTTGATCAGACCGATGTTCGGGCCTTCCGGCGTTTCAATCGGGCAGATACGGCCGTAATGCGTGGGATGCACGTCGCGGACTTCGAAGCCGGCACGCTCGCGGGTCAGACCACCAGGTCCAAGTGCCGAAAGACGGCGCTTGTGGGTGATTTCCGAAAGCGGGTTGGTCTGATCCATGAACTGCGACAGCTGCGAGGAACCGAAGAATTCGCGAACGGCAGCAGCTGCCGGCTTCGCATTGATCAGGTCCTGCGGCATCACGGTGTCGATTTCGATGGACGACATGCGTTCCTTGATGGCGCGCTCCATGCGGAGCAGGCCAACGCGGTACTGGTTTTCCATCAATTCGCCGACCGAACGCACGCGGCGGTTGCCGAGATTGTCGATGTCGTCGATTTCACCGCGACCGTCGCGCAGATCGACCAGCATCTTGACCACGGCAAGGATATCTTCCTTGCGCAGGATGCGGACAGTGTCTTCCGCATTCAGGTCGAGACGCATGTTCATCTTCACACGGCCAACAGCCGAGAGATCATAGCGCTCGCTATCGAAGAACAGCGACTTGAACATGGCTTCAGCCGAGTCGATTGTCGGCGGCTCACCGGGACGCATGACGCGGTAGATGTCGAACAGGGCGTCCTGACGGCTCTCGTTCTTGTCGACGGCCAGCGTGTTGCGGATATACGGTCCGATATTGACATGGTCGATATCGAGAACGTTGATCTCGGCTACACCCGTGTCGAGCAGAACCTTGAGGGTCTTCTCGTCCAGCTCGTCACCGGCTTCGAGATAGACTTCACCGGTTTCCATGTTGACGATGTCTTCGGCAAGATACATGCCGAACAGGTCGTCTTCCGTTGCCTTGATGAACTTCAGGCCCTTTTCAGCAAGCTGCTTGGCAGCACGGGCTGTCAGCTTCTTGCCGGACTCGAGAATGACTTCACCGGTATCGGCATCGATAACGTCGGTTGTCGCCTTGAAACCGCGGAAACGATCGACGGAGAACGGAATGCGCCAGGTGTCGCCGTCACGGCTGAACATCAGCGAATTGTAGAACGTCGACAGGATTTCTTCGCTGTCCATGCCCAGCGCCATCAGCAGCGATGTCGCAGGAATCTTGCGGCGGCGGTCGATACGCGCATAGACCACGTCCTTGGCATCGAACTCGATGTCAAGCCAGGAACCGCGGTAAGGAATGACGCGCGCAGCAAACAACAGCTTACCCGACGAATGGGTCTTGCCCTTGTCGTGATCGAAGAAAACGCCCGGCGAACGGTGCATCTGCGAAACGATGACGCGCTCGGTACCGTTGACGATGAACGTGCCGTTATCGGTCATGAGCGGCATGTCGCCCATGTAAACGTCCTGTTCCTTGATGTCCTTGATCGACTTGGCGCCCGTATCCTCGTCAATATCGAACACGATCAGGCGCAGCGTGACTTTCAGCGGTGCAGCATAGGTCAGATCGCGCTGACGGCATTCGTCAACGTCGAATTTTGGAGCTTCAAATTCATACTTGACGAATTCAAGCATGGAAGCGCCGGAGAAATCCTGGATCGGGAACACAGACTTGAACACAGCCTGCAGACCTTCATCAAGACGCCCGCCTTTCGGCTCCTCAACCATGAGGAACTGATCGTAGGAAGCCTTCTGAACCTCGATGAGGTTCGGCATCTCTGCGACTTCAGGGATCTTACCGAAAAACTTGCGTACGCGCCTACGACCGTTAAAAGTATGGGTCTGAGCCATCGTCGCTCCTCGTCTTTGCGCCAGCGGAAACTGGCATGTTTCTTAAAACCGCTTTTGCGGCCCCGTGAACGGGACAAAACCCGTTTCCTGAAAGCATCGGAATTGCCGTCAGGAAAAGGGTTCAGTACCGGGTTGCCCAAAAAGGGCAGATCAGCGGACAGGGCTTGTCGCCCTGCCCGCCAAAAATGTTGGACTTACTTGAGTTCAACCTTGGCGCCAGCTGCTTCGAGCTGTGCCTTGATCTTGTCAGCTTCGTCCTTGGTAGCAGCTTCCTTGACTGGCTTGGGAGCAGCTTCAACGAGGTCCTTGGCTTCCTTGAGGCCGAGACCGGTGATTGCGCGGACTTCCTTGATCACGTTGATCTTGTTAGCGCCGGCTTCGGTCAGAACGACGTCGAATTCAGTCTTTTCTTCAACGGCTGCAGCAGCTGCACCGCCGCCAGCGGCAGCAGCAACAGCAACAGGAGCAGCAGCAGAAACGCCCCACTTCTCTTCCAGAAGCTTGGAAAGTTCAGCAGCTTCCAGAACAGTCAGGTTGGACAGGTCGTCTACGATCTTTGCGAGATCAGTCATTTTGGTTTTCCTTTACAAGGTTCGATATATTGACAGCGAGAACGGCCTTATGCCGCTTCGTCCTTCCGGGCATAGGCGCCGAAAACGCGGGCAAGCTGGCCTGCCGGTGCGTTGACGATCTGAGCGATGCGCGTTGCTGGTGTCTGGATCATACCAACCAGCTTTGCACGCAACTCGTCGAGTGACGGCAGTGCGGCAAGAGCCTTCACGCCATCAGCGTCGAGAGTTGTTGCTCCCATCGAGCCACCGAGGATGACGAGCTTCTCGTTACCCTTGGCAAATTCGATGGCGATCTTTGGTGCCGTAATCGGATCATTCGAATAGGCAACAAGTGTCTGGCCTGTGAACAGGTCAGAAATGCCTTCCGATTCCGTGCCCTGAAGAGCGATCTTGGCAAGGCGGTTCTTCGCGACTTTAACGGTGCCACCAGCATCACGCATCTTGGAGCGAAGATCGCTCAGCTGCGCAACGGTGAGACCGGTATAGTGGGCCACGACAACTGAACCGGAGTCCTTGAAGACGCCGTTCAGCCAAGTGACAAATTCGCGCTTTTCCGCTTTTTCCACTGTCTCTCTCCATTTGGCAGAAACGCACGGTGCGTCCCTGCCGGGTTGCCTTTTGTTGCAAGGCTTCAATCCGAAAACTGAAACCAAACAACACTTGAGGATCCTGTCCCCCCTGCTTCGCCGGAAATCCGGCTGCAAGCGAAAGGCAACTACGGTTCGAACCTTGTCTCGGTGGATTTTTCCACCCTAACAAAGCTGTTCCACGTCTCATGCAGGCTCATGACAATTAAGGCGAGCCACCTGCAATCTCGGACAGGATAACCGGACTTTCATCCGGTTATCCAGGCCCCGAAAGGCCTGGAATTCTTTAAAACCCGGACGGTTAGGTCCGAGACTTCACGTCGGTTGTTACGCAGGGCGCACAGTCGACGGATCAACCTTGACGCCAACGCCCATCGTCGAAGAAATCGCGACGCGCTTGACGTATTCACCCTTGGCGCCTGCCGGCTTTGCCTTGGTGACGGCATCGGTGAATGCCTTGATGTTTTCTTCCAGCGCCTTGACATCGAACGATGCCTTGCCGACGCCGGCGTGAACGATACCGGCCTTCTCGACGCGGAACTCGACAGCGCCGCCCTTGGAAGCCTTGACCGCCGCCGTAACATCCGTCGTTACGGTGCCGACCTTCGGGTTCGGCATCATGCCGCGCGGGCCGAGAACCTTACCGAGACGACCGACGAGCGGCATCATGTCCGGAGTGGCAATGCAGCGATCGAAATCGATCTTGCCGCCATTGACGATCTCGAACAGATCTTCCGCGCCAACAATGTCAGCACCGGCCTTCTTGGCTTCTTCAGCCTTGTCGCCGCGAGCGAAAACAGCAACGCGAACCGTACGGCCTGTGCCGTTCGGCAGATTGACAACGCCGCGAACCATCTGGTCCGCATGGCGGGGATCAACGCCGAGGTTCATCGACACTTCGATCGTCTCGTCGAACTTGGCAATGGCACGTTCCTTGACCATGGCAACAGCCGAAGTCAGATCATAGAGCTTCTCGCGGTCAACGCCTTCACGAACCTTGGCTACACGCTTTGATACTTTTGCCATCGTCTCAGCCCACCACTTCCAGGCCCATCGAACGGGCAGAACCTTCGACCATGCGCATGGCGGATTCAACATCCGCTGCGTTCAGGTCTTTCATCTTCGCCTGCGCGATTTCACGGACCTTGTCGCGCGAGATCTTGCCAGCAACCACCTTGCCTGGCTCTTTCGAACCGGACTTCAGGTTTGCAGCCTTCTTGAGGAAGTAAGACACCGGCGGCGTCTTCATCACAAAAGTGAAGGACTTGTCCTGATAGTATGTGATCACGACCGGAATGGGCGAACCCTTTTCCAGTTCCTGCGTGGCCGCATTGAAGGCCTTGCAGAATTCCATGATGTTGATGCCACGCTGACCAAGTGCCGGTCCGATGGGAGGAGACGGTGTTGCCGATCCTGCCGAAACCTGCAGCTTGAGCTGGCCTGCAATTTTCTTAGCCATAACTTCTCTGCCTTATCATTATGCCGGAAAACCGGCGGTTGCAGTTTGGTGGTACGGATTGAAGACCCGGCTAAAGGTCACCTCACCTCCCACCATTCGCCACTGACGTGGCTGGCCGCCCGTCGGGCGGCCGATTGATCAGATCTTTTCGACCTGGCCAAATTCCAGATCGACCGGCGTAGCGCGGCCGAAAATCGAAACTTCCACCTTGAGGCGCGAACGCTCTTCGTCGACTTCCTGAACGACACCGTTGAACGAAGCAAACGGACCGTCGGCAACGCGAACGCTTTCGCCGATCTCGAACGAGATCGAAGCCTTCGGGCGCTCGACACCTTCCTGAACCTGCATCAGGATGCGATCGGCTTCCTTGTCGGAAATCGCAACCGGCTTGTTGTCGGAACCGAGAAAACCCGTCACTTTCGGCGTATTCTTGATCAGATGATACGCATCATCCGTCAGATCGGCACGCACAAGGACATAACCCGGGAAGAACTTGCGCTCAGCATCAACCTTGCGGCCACGGCGCACTTCAACCACCTTTTCGGTCGGCACGAGGATCTTCTCGAAAAGATGCGACAGACCCTTCTGCCTCGCCTTTTCTTCGATCGACTCAGCGACCTTCTTTTCAAAGTTCGAATAGGCGTGAACGATATACCAGCGCGCGGTCATTCAAATTTCCTTGTCAGCCTGCGTTAACGACCAAGACCGAGAACGAGATCAATCCCGAAGGCCATCAACTGATCAGCTGCGAAGAAGAAAATCGCAGCAAAAAACGCCATCACCATCACCATAGCGGTGGAAATGAGCGTCTCACGGCGTGAAGGCCAGGTGACCTTTGCCGTTTCCGCGCGCACTTGCTGAAAAAAACTTATCGGGTTTGTCTTGGATGCCATTTACCGCTCGTGCGTGTCATGTTGTTGTAAACTCAATATGTTGTCATGGTAACAACACGCTTTGTTCACACCATTACGGCCCGTAAAGCTGATCGTTCAGCTCCACGCACCGCGTGTCTGTTGATGTTACATAGAACCGATTCCGGTAAAACACAAGTCCCCGGTTTCGTTTCTTTCCAAACATCTGTCAGCACACCATCCAATCGTGTGCGGGCAGACTATGAGTGGCAGGGGAGACAGGATTCGAACCTGCGACCTACGGTTTTGGAGACCGCCGCTCTACCAACTGAGCTACTCCCCTACAGTCCGGGGCGTACATTCCACAAAGCGCTGCGCTTTTCAAGCCCATATTCCCGCCGCGCGCCGCTTTATGAGAAATTCGTCGCGTGACGCGCAGATTTGACGGCATTCCCGCGCCGGCAGAGATGAAAGCCGCTGCCTTTTCTCAGGCTTTCGGTGGAATAGGCTTCAGTTCCACACAGTTGCCGGGCTTTGGATCGCGGTTGCAAATTCTGCCGGCAGTGAATGCACGAGAATCACCCTCGTCCGTCGCAAATTTAAAATCCGACAACTCTTTATACTGCAGTATGTAGATATCGCTGGCGGAAACGGCAAGCATCCGGTCGACGAGGCTGGGTTTGACGCCCATCTCCACGAAATAGGCAACGAGTTGCTTGCGATAGCCTTTACGCACCTCCGTGGTTTCATACGTCCCGGTAGGTTTCCGGCTGACAACTTTTCGATCAATGATTTTCTTCTTGCCGTTCACGATCCTGTAGCGTGTCTGATAGGTAATCATGAGATTTGTGACCGTGGTGGTGATCTGGTGAATCCCGACCCGCGCCTCATATCCGGCCAATCGCTTTAAGCCGCCGGCGGCAAAAAACGGACAGGCGGACAGACAAAGCCCACCGCCCGGAAAAGCATAACCGGCGTAAGCCCCATCGGCAAAATCGGGTTTGCAACTCTTCGGGCCTGGCGTGCATCCCAAATACATCGTCTTGCCGATGGCAACGTCCAGACCGCGCTTGCGGATGATCCGCCCCATCTCGATGGCGGCATTCACGGCGCCTCCCCTCGAGTCGATCACAAGCGGCAGCCGCCGCTTGCCGGCCTGGTTCAGGATTTTCCGCAGCTTTGCAGGCGTATCGGGCTTGATCGTCCCCGTAGCCGCAATCCATTCCGGACAATTCGGTTTGCAAACCTCCACGTCGGCGCGCACAATCGCAAACACCATAGGACTATCAGCCACGAGAAGATTCGACTGATACGTGTCTGGTAGTGGTTGGATCGGTTCTGCTCTGGGGATATTTCCCGCTTGCGGCGAAAAAAGCGGAGCATAGGCGGGCACACCCGCCACACAATTCTTCGTCGGATTGCAAATGGACGCGCGATCCGGCGTCCATGCCGGGCATGACATATCGCAGAAAGGTCCGGTGCTGGGCGCGGATTGCCCTGGAGAGCTATAGGACGGGCCGGTCAGGTCAGCATCGCGCAGGATCGGTTGCGCCGTCGTTGCCGATCCCGAGGCAAGGCCGAGCGGTGGTGGAACATATGGCTGGCTGGTCGAGCCCGGGCCGGGCAATGCGGGCCGTTCGGCATCCGCGGCAAGCAGCGCCGTTGTCAAACCTGCAAACAGAGCAAAAGCGAGGCTGAGAACAATCAATAAACGGAAAAAGCCATCGTGGCAGCGCAACCGGCAATCATCGAACGCAACTTTCGTCAACGCCATGCTCTTCCCCACAAGCCATTCCCCTGCCTATCTATAAGCGGAACGGCTTCGCTATCAATGGGGTGTCAGAAATATCAGTCCATACTCGAAACAATCTTGGAACCGGCAGATTTGAGCTCGACACAGTTTGCAGCCTTGGGCTCCTGCTCACAGATGCGCGTGGCCGCGAGATCGCTGACATCCCCCGTTCCCGACACGAGCTTGAACGCAACCAGTTCATCCTGCGTCAGAACCGAGATATCCTTGGCCGGAATGGAGAGCATCCGGTCGACAATGGCCGGGTCGATGCCCATGCCGGTGAAATAGGCGAGCAGCTTCTGGCGATATCCCTTGCTGAGATCGGTGCGTTCATAGGAGCCGGCAGGCTTGCGCCCGACGATCTTGGTATCAAGAATCTTCTTCTTCCCGTTCACCATCCGGTAGCGCGTCTCATAGGTGATGCGTGTCTGCGTATAGACCTGCGTGATCTGGTGCACACCAATCAGGGCCCAGGGGCCGACAAGACGCTTTTCGCCCGCCGCGAAGATATAGGGACAGGCGGAGAGGCAATAGGCGCCCGCCGGATAGGGAAACCCGGCATAGGCCCCATCGGCATACCGGTCGGGCTTGCACTTCTGGTCGGGGCTGCATCCTTCAAAGCGGGTTCTGCCGATGGCAATGTCGAGGCCGCGTTTGCGGATCATACGGCCGACCTGCATGGCCGCATCCACATTGCCGCCATTCGATTCCATGATGATCGGCAGGCGCCGTTTGCCCATGACCTTCAGAATCTTGCGCAGCTTGGCCGGCGTGTCGTCCAGTATGGTGCCGGAGGCCCATATCCATTCCGGACAGGCGGGCTCGCAACTGGGCACCGCACTGCGGACAATGGCAAAGCGCATGGACTGCAGGACGGGTGCCCCGGCCTGCTTCTTTCCCGCCAGAACGGGCGCGACAAGCGCCAGTTGGAGCACCAATGCCAGGAGAACACAGGCAGCCATGCCTGAAAGAACGCTGCATCCGGCCAAACGATAACCAAACATGTCAATCCCGATAACTGCCAATCGCCCGCTGCCGGATCGCGGCGGTATCCCTGGAGCCAATATGCTCTGTTGCAGCAAGGATAGACCAAGGGTCCGGACGGGTAAACAGAAAGCGGTTGTCCTTTCGCCGCAGGCGCGTTGAAGCGCCGCGATCCCGATAAGTATACAATTGAAACAAAGTGTGAATTGACGCGTCATAGGATTGTCATGCTCACGTCATGCATTTACGTCATCACATTTTCGTGAATTCAACCTGTCCCTTCCCGCGACCGGGCCCGGCATCGACCGGCGGTCACGGGGATTGGCGAAAGAGATCAAAATGGACGCGCGCCAAACGATCAAAATCAAATCCTCGTTCTCGAAGCCATTGCAGCATATTGCCATGACGAGCATGCTGTCATTCTATTCAATCGGGGTCGTTATCTATGAATTGCTCGGCAGTGAGCCGGAAAACCTGATCGAGTACATCGCCTGTGCCGGTTCCGTGGTTTTCCCGCTTCTGACGGCCCGCCTGGTCTGGCGGCTGCTCAAGACCCGCGATGCGATCACCATCTCGCCGGAAGGCCTGTGCGACAGGCGCCTGGCCGACGAGACCATTCCCTGGAAGAACATCAACGACGTGGCGTCATGGAATGACAACCGCGAACAGACAATCGTGCTGGGTATCGATCCCCATCAGGTGGATCAGCTCGGTCGGGGCATCAAATCGAGGATCGTCCGGGCATCGCTGTTCCGCATGCCGAAGGGCATCTACATCGATGGCCGGGTCCTGTCGATCGACTTCGATCGCCTGTTCGAACTCGTTGCCGCTTACCATCGCACCTACGGCAAACCGAAATCCGTCTGATTTCATCAGGCAATAGCTGCAGGCAAACAAAAAAGGCGGCCACTGGCCGCCTTTTCCATATTCAACTTGTCTTGCGACAATTACTCGATGATCGAAGCAACAATCCCTGCGCCAACCGTGCGGCCACCTTCACGGATAGCGAAGCGCAGCTTCTCTTCCATTGCGATCGGCACGATCAGCGTCACATCAACCGAGATGTTGTCGCCGGGCATGACCATTTCCGTGCCTTCCGGCAGCGTCACCACGCCCGTCACGTCGGTCGTGCGGAAGTAGAACTGCGGACGGTAGTTGGAGAAGAATGGCGTATGACGGCCACCCTCGTCCTTCGTCAGGATATAGGCTTCTGCCTTGAACTTCGTGTGCGGCTTGACCGAACCTGGCTTGGCAAGGATCTGGCCGCGTTCGACGTCTTCACGGCCAACGCCGCGGATCAGCGCGCCGATGTTGTCGCCGGCCTGGCCCTGGTCGAGCAGCTTGCGGAACATTTCAACGCCGGTCACCGTCGTCTTCGTCGTCGGCTTGATGCCGATGATTTCAACTTCTTCACCAACCTTGACGATACCGCGTTCAACGCGGCCCGTCACAACCGTACCACGACCCGAGATCGAGAAAACGTCTTCGATCGGCATCAGGAACGGCTGGTCAACCGGACGCTCCGGTGTCGGGATGTACTTGTCGACTTCCGCCATCAGCGCGCGCACTGCGTCTTCGCCGATTTCCTTGTTGGAATCTTCCAGTGCGGCCAGCGCCGAACCCTTGACGATCGGCACATCGTCGCCCGGGAAGTCGTACTTCGACAGAAGCTCGCGCACTTCCAGTTCAACCAGTTCCAGAAGCTCGGCATCGTCAACCTGGTCGACCTTGTTCAGGAAAACCACGATCGCCGGAACGCCAACCTGACGGGCCAGCAGGATGTGCTCGCGCGTCTGCGGCATCGGGCCGTCGGCAGCCGATACAACCAGGATCGCGCCGTCCATCTGCGCCGCACCGGTGATCATGTTCTTCACATAGTCGGCGTGGCCGGGGCAATCGACGTGCGCGTAGTGGCGCGCTGCCGTCTCGTACTCGACGTGCGCCGTCGAAATGGTGATGCCGCGCGCCTTTTCTTCCGGTGCCGCGTCGATCTGGTCGTACGCCTTGTATTCACCGAAATACTTCGTAATCGCTGCCGTCAACGATGTCTTGCCATGGTCAACGTGACCAATCGTGCCGATGTTGACGTGCGGCTTGTTACGTTCAAACTTGCTCTTAGCCATAGCTGTCGTTCTCTCGTCATCACAACCGGTCTAGGGCCGGTACCATGTTTGTAGCTCAGACGAGACAGCAAGCCGTCCGTCAGCTCAGTCGCCCGCCCGGTCTGATCAACCGGATCGGATTGGTTTCGTCTTGTTCATGCTCGTTCATATGGGGACACATGAGCGGCGTGCAATGCTCAAGACAAAAATCGAAGAGCACCTCTGCGCGCTCACGCGTGCACGCGGTGCTCTTGCAAATCTGGAGCGGGTAGCGGGAATCGAACCCGCATATTCAGCTTGGAAGGCTGCTGCTCTACCACTGAGCTATACCCGCACATATTACAGTGCCGTGCGTGCGAAACGCACTGGAACCACCGTAACATTTTCAACGGCGCACAAGCCATACCAAAACCAGTTCCGGTTTTGGCTTGTGCATCAGGCGCTCGGTTCCGGCAGTGGTGGAGGAGGTTGGATTCGAACCAACGTAAGCCAAGCTAACGGATTTACAGTCCGTCCCCTTTAACCACTCGGGCACTCCTCCGGTCACTACCGATAGAACCGCGCCATCAGGCACTCTGCAAAACCAGCTGCCGAATTTGTTTTCCAGCGGCGGCTTGCGGGTGGCCTTATGCCGACTAGCTTTCGTGGTGTCAACAGTCTGCGGAAGAAAATGACGGGTCCTGTGAAAATCATTGTCCCGGGCCGTTCGCCGGCACGGCCACGGCGATCAAAGCGGGAGCATCTGCATTTTCGCCAAGAAGCATATATCGCCGGGCGGCATGAAGGGTTATAGGTTGCGGCATGAGCGAAGAAAAACCATCCCGTACACCCAAAGATTCCCACTATGCCACGCTGCGCCGCCAGTTTCGCGACAAGAAGGCCGGAGGGCCGCCGCAGGTCCAGCGCCCCACGCGGCCCGCTGCGGAAGGCACACAGGCGCCCGAAGGGCTCGTGCGCCTGTATGGCCTGCACACGGTGCGCGCCGCGCTGGACAACCCCCAGCGCCAGATCAAGCGCATGCTGGTGACGAAGAATGCCCTCGACCGGCTGGAGATCGCTGATTCGTCCGCCCTGCCCTTCGATGTCGATATTGTCGATCCGCGTGCGATTGATCGGGAAACCGGCTCCGAAGCCGTGCATCAGGGCGTCATGATCGAAGTCAAGCCGCTGAAGACCCAGTCGCTGAAGGCTTTGAAAGACAGCCAGCTCCTGCTGATTCTCGACCAGGTCACCGATCCGCACAATGTCGGCGCGATCATGCGGTCCGCCGTTGCCTTCGGTGCCGGTGCCATCGTGACCACCGCCCGCCACAGCCCGCAGGAATCGGGCGTCCTGGCCAAGGCCGCATCGGGCGCGCTTGAACTCATTCCGCATATTGAGGTGCGCAACCTCGCCGACGCCATCCACGAACTGCACGAGCTCGGCTTTGCCACCATCGGTCTTGATTCGGAAGGCCCGCTCGAACTCGAAAAAACCATGGCGCACGACCGCATCGCGCTTGTGCTCGGGGCTGAGGGCAAGGGGTTGCGGCAAAAAACCCGCGAAACGGTGACCCACCTCGCCCGTCTCGACATGCCCGGCGCGATCAAATCGCTCAATGTTTCGAATGCCGCAGCCATCTCGCTGTATGCGGCGCAGCGGTTTCTGAGCATAAAAGCCGGATAATCCGCGCCGCCGAACAAAAGAATCGGCGGACCGAATAATTTTCACCGCTGCGGTGTTCATTCCACATCAGGGTAGCCCCTCCCCAGGGGCTGCTTGTGCGATGGAGTGTACCGATGCTGCGAAATGATGCGGAATCCTATGGCGTGGTGACGATCCTCTTCCATTGGATCATTGCCGCCATTTTCCTTGGACAGATTCTGCTGGGCTATCTGATGGTCCGCACCGGCAATTACGCCCTGCAGTTCAGCCTTTTCCAGTGGCACAAATCCCTGGGCTTTCTCATTCTGCTGCTCTCGGGCGTGCGGCTTCTCTGGCGGATGGCAAATCCGCGGCCGCGTGCGCCCGACAGCATGAGCCGGATCGAACGCGCCGCGGCGCATGTCGCGCACGCGTTCCTCTACGTCGCCCTCTTTGTCATTCCGTTGACCGGATGGGCGCTCGCCTCCAGTTCGCCTTTGCAGATACCGACCTATGCTTTCAATCTGCTGGTGATACCGCCCTTGCCTCTGGCAATCTCCGATCAGGCCGAAGCATTCTGGACGGCCAGTCATGCCTGGCTCGCCTATCTCTCCGCCATTGTTGCTGCCGCGCACATTCTGGCAGCCCTGCACCATCACTTCTGGAAAAAGGACACTGTCCTCCTGCGCATGCTCGGCGCACGCCGCCCGGCTTCCGTTCGATCGCGCGCCGATCCCCTGCGCATTGCAAACAAGGATACTCGATCATGAAAATCGCCCGGGCTTGCATCAGTGCCGTTCTCAAGGCCGTCATACCACTTCTGCTTGCCATAGCGCCTGCACTGGCAAATGCCGACACGCTGGCCGATGTGGCAGGCCGTTACAAGATCGATGCATCGTCCCGCATCGGCTTCGTCGTCGCGCAAATCGGCGGCGGCGGCATATCGGGCGACTTCAAGAAGTTCTCGGGCGTATTCTCCCTGAACAATGGCGATATCAGCCGGTCGAGCATTGAGTTCACGCTGTTTCCGGAAAGCGTCAACACCGGCCAGTCGCGGATCGAAAGTTTCCTGCGTTCCGACGCGGTGTTCGACGCGCAGAACTTTCCAACCGTCACCTTCAAGTCAACGCATATCACCCAGACCAGCCCCAACACGGCGACAATCGACGGAATATTGACCGCCCGCGGCAAGAGCAGCCCGGCCAGTTTCCAGGCCAGCCTTGCCACCCATGACCGCAACGCCATCGTCTTTCATGTCGAAGGCAAGGTAATGCGCTCCAGATACGGCATGGATGTCGGCACGCCGATCTATTCGAATGTCGTGCAGTTCAACATGACCATCCACGGCCAGCGCTGATGAACCGGCGAGAGCCGCCTCAATCCTTGTCGCCGGCCTTGTCGCCGGCGAGTACTTTCGCCGCGATCGATGAAGCTCCGGCCTCATCGCTCTTCTTCGGCGCATAACCGAGAATCTGCCGGACCCCCTTGGACGAAAAGGGTTGCGCCAGCTGGCCAAGAAAGCTCTTGGCCACCTTGCCGCTGATGCCGATATCGACAGACGATGGCCGCGGCGGATTGAAGTAGGTCCCCAGAATCTGATCCCACAGCACCAGATTCTCACCGTAATTGGTGTTGCCTTCCGACAATTCCTTGGAATGGTGCCAGCGATGCAACCGTGGCGTGCTGAGAATCCAGTCAAGCGGTCCGGTGCGCACGTCGACATTGCAATGGGTCAAAAGCCCGGTAAACGCGGTCACGGCGCTGATCCACAGGAACACCGGCAGCGGTGCGCCGAGCAGATAGAGCGGTATCTGGCTGAGAGCGATCTTGAACAGCGAATCGATCACATGGAAGCGGCCCGTGTTGACCACCCACAAACGCTCGACACTGTGATGCAAGGCGTGAAACCGCCAGAGTGCCAGTTTTTCATGGGCCAGCCGGTGCGCGATATAGAGCCCGAATTCGGCGATGATCAGGCCGAGGACGACCTGGATCGCCAAGGGCCATTCGCTCGGCCAGATATGTGCCGACGTGCTGAGCACCGGCTGGGCGACGATGGCCACAAGCATGGGAAACGATGCGCCAATGGCCGCGGCGATCTGCACAGCGCCCTTTGTCAGCAACGTATGGGCGATGTCATTGAAGGTTTCGCCGTCGCGTTTCAGCCAGGTTTCCTCGTACGGCATGATCCGTTCGAAGACGGCAATGAGCGCCACCACCGAAAAATACACCACATTGAACCACAGAAGCGGCGCTTGCGTCTGAAACGCCGCATAGGTTCCGATGAGCCCGACGCAATAGAACAAGGGCCACAATGAATAGGAGAGTGCTGCGTAGAGCCATGAATTCTTGGGGATCAGCATAGGAATATCCCCCCGGCATGAATCATTGCTATCAACCTGTATTCGATGTTTGTCGCAGTCATAATGGGTTCACGTCGTTTTTCATCGGCTCAATTTCTGGCGCCCGCAGGATGCCGCTTCATCTGAAAAGCAGGTTGCGAGGCATCGGTCAAATTCTGATCAGCAGATCAAACCGGGTTGCTGCCGCAATCGGGTTGTCACCACATTAGATTGCAGGAACATTGCATAAAACCCCGTTTGTCCGATTGCCAACCGGAACTTTCGTCCCGTGGCGGCGTTGCCTTGGCGCTGCTCTCCATGCTGGTTGCCCGGTCGGGCCTACCCTATCTGGGTCGCCGGATGCCTCAGCTCAAGGCCTTGGCAAGAAAAGGCAGGCTTACATCCATGCGATAATCGACAGCCGAATGATTATCGTCGAACTCGTCATAACGGTGAACGACGCCAAGCCGGTCAAGCGTCCGATGCACCCGGCGCGACCCGTAGAGAATGTTGTACTGGTCCTTCGTCCCGCAATCGAAATAAACCGCTTTCAGTTTCGCCAGATTGTGACCATGCGTTTCCGCCAGCCGCGCCGGATCCCAGGCCAGCCAGTTCGCCCACCGCTCCTCGATCAGTTCGCAGGTTTCCAGATCGACGGGCAGCCGCAGCCCCAGGAAGGCCTGCGGATCCGGATCGAATGTTGCCGCCTGGGCCAAAATCATGATGACCAGCGTATCGCTGTCGCTCTTTTTCGGTTTCGCCTCGAAAGCCTTCATCCATGCTTCAATGGAGAGATCATGTTCGGCAAGCGCCCGCAGCACGCCGGGAAATTCCGGCAGATAAAGCTGTTCAAACCCCGCATCGCCGGAGTGGCTTGCCGCCGCAGACCAGATATCGGATCGCCGCATGGCATGCACGTGCGTGCCATAGCCGCCTGAACTCTTGCCGAAAACCCCGCGCTTGCCGTCACCGCCGCAGCGGAACCGCCCTTCGACCGCTGGCAGCATCTCGTCGATGAGAAAATCCTCCCAGTTGCCCATTGCCGCGCTGTTGATGTACTGGTTGCCGCCGAGCCGGGTAAAGCAGTCCGGGAAGGCAACGACGACCGGAGGCATGGCGCCCGAACCGATCAGCCGGTCAAGCCGTTCCGGAACGTTCTCGCCAAAACCCTTCCAGTTGGTGTGCGCGGGACCGCCGGCGGTGAACCCCACGAGATCGACAAGCAGCGGCAGACCGGTGCCGTCATGCCCGGCGGGCACATAGACGTCGACCACGCGAGCGGTCGGATCGCCCAGCAGATTGTTGCGAAGGGAAACGCCGTCGATGATCAGTCGATGCACGGTTCCGGCGGGATGATGGGTGGCACGCATGGGGAAAACCTCTGGAATGGTGACCGGCGACCTCCATTGCACGGAACGGATTCGCCGGGCCAAACGTGATCCCGCTGCGGCACGAAGGCAAGTCTCTTTCTCGCCGGGATACATCGGGGCACCGCCTCACCCCGTGCCGTCCCTGTTCGCGCGGCGGCAGGCAGCGTTTAAGAAACAATAAATTGTCACATCAAATTTGATCGAATGTGATCGGCCCCCGAGGCCATTTGGTAAGATTCCGTTAGGAATTGAGGACTAGTTGGTTGGGCAAGACAAAGGACTTGCCCATGCGCCGCATCATGATGATACCCTTGTTGTTGCTGGCAGGCTGCGCCTCGGCGCCCACCCAGACCAGCAATGTTTGCGCCGTATTCGATCAAAAGGACGGCTTCTTCAACAATTGGTATTCCTACGCCAAGGGCGCGGAAGCGCAATATGGCGTGCCGGTTCCCATTCTCATGGCCACGATCAACACCGAATCCGGCTTTCAGGCCCGGGCAAGGCCGCCACGCACCAAATTGCTCGGCTTCATTCCCTGGACGCGCCCCTCAAGCGCCTACGGCTACTCGCAGGCACTCGACGGCACCTGGGCGGAATTCCAGCGCAGCACCGGACGTTATGGCAGCGGCCGCACCAGTTTTGCCGATGCGGTGTATTTCGTCGGCTGGTATCACGCGCAAAGCAACAAGAAGAACGGCATCCCGCTCAACGACGCCTACAATCTCTACGCCGCCTATTACGCCGGTCCCAAGGAATATGCGCGCGGAACATGGCGCAACAGGCCGGGTGTCGACCGGGCGGCGCGGCGCACGGCCGCCATGGCAAGCCGGTACGCCGCGCAGATGCAGAGCTGCGGACTGTAGAACACCTCTTGTTTGCCAAGGAAAACGGGCGCCCGAGGCGCCCGTTTTCATTTTGACCGGTTCAGGTGGACGAAACGACCGCCTGCCCCTTGCTGTCTTACGGCTTCATGGCCGAGTAAGCACCGTTGTGCCAGATATTGATGTCATATTTGGCATCCTTGATATCGCCCTTCTCATCGAAAACCACCGAGCCAATGACCGTATTGACCGGCTTTCCATCCTTGAGCGCCGCGGCAACCTTGACCGGATCATCGCTGCCGGCACGATCGATGCCCTGTGCGAAAGCTTCAACAACCGCGTAGGAGAACAGCGTGAAACCATCGGGCGTGAAGCCGCTGGCCTTGATCTTCTCAACCGCCGCTTTCGCCTCAGGCCGGGCCTGCGGGTTGGCCGGGAATGTGAACATCACACCCTCGCCTGCCGGGCCTGCCACCGCCCAGAATTCCGGCGAGGCAATCGCATCGCCCATCATCAGCTGGAACTTGAAGTTCTGGTCGGCCGCCTGACGCAGGATGAGGCCCGCTTCGGGATGATAGCCGCCGAAATAGACGAAATCAGCCTTTGCTTCCTTCAGCTTGGTGATGAGCGCCGAATAATCCTTGTCGCCGGCGTTGATGCCGTCATACAGCACTTCCTTCAGCCCGCTCTCGTTCATCTTGGCTTTCACCGCGTCGGCGAGGCCTTTTCCATAGGCGCCCTTGTCATGCAGGATCACGACGCGCTTGCCCTTGTATGTCTTGGCGATCCATGGGCCGACAAATTCACCCTGGCCATCGTCGCGCGTATAGAGGCGCATGATCGTCGACCAGCCCTTTTTCGCTGCGGCATCGGTCAGGTCGGGGTTGGACGACGCCGGTGTCATCATCAGCACGCCAGCCTCGGCATAAACCGCCGACGCGGGGATGCTGGAACCCGAGCATGCATGACCATCGACGAACTTGATCCCTTCGCCGACAATACGGTTGGCAATCGAAACGGCCTGCTTCGGATCGCAGACATCATCTTCGAACACCAGTTTGATCTGCCGTCCCTTGATGCCGCCCTTTTCGTTGATCGCGGCGGCTGCGGCCTGTGCGCCCTGCTTGAACTGGTCACCGATATTGGCAAGCTGGCCGGTCATCGGGCCTGCGACCGCGATCTTCAGATCATCGGCCAAGGCGACTGGAGCGCCCAAAGCAACGCTCAGTAACGCAGCCTGCATTATTCTCTTCAAAGACATGGTTTTTCCCCTCATTTTTCTTCAATGGTCCGCAAGGACGAGCGAACCGTACTATAAGTAAAAATGAAATGCCACGTCCCGCCAATGCTCATTTAGTATGAAAAATCTGGCCCGGTTTATCGGAACAATACAGCGGCTTTCCCGGCGCATGCCGACTGCGGATTTCACGCGTTTTTCCGGAAATCCCCATGATCAGCAAGTACTTCTGCAGGAACCTGCTTTGCGTTCTCTTCTTCGCGCAGTCGGGAAGCCCGTCTACACGGTCCGCGCTTTCCAAATACGGACCTTGTCCGTCATGCCGTCGTGGTCACCCAACGGGCGCTCGGGCGGATTGTCCCACCAGTCGGAACGCAATGCCTTCCGCTCGGGATGGCGCGGATAATAGATCAGATTCTCCGGTTTCGGTGTTTCACCAACCACGAGAAGACGGACTTCCTCCTCGGTATTGTTGAGAAAACTATGGGCAATTCCGGTGCCCGCCGGAAAACCAACCGCATCGCCCGCCTTCAACCGACAGAGTTCGCCGTCCAGCCAGACATCGGGCGTGCCCTCGATGACGTAGACGAACTCCTCTTCCGCGCTCTCGGCATGCGGGAAAGATGTCCGCCGCCCCGGCAGGAGGCGCTGGTGATGAATGCCGATCCTGCCGAGCCCGAAATGCCGACCGAAAGCCGCGTTGATGGCGAGCAATTCGTCATCACCCTTGTAGTGGTTTTCATCAGTCCCTTCGATCTCGGACCAATGCGCAACACAGGACGGCCGGTCTTTCGTTGTCATGTCAAACTCCCGATGGAACAAACGGCGCAAACGGGTCGTGTGTTCATGAATCTGGGCTGAATGGTATGGGACCGGCTATCCGGTTTCAAGCCGTCTGACGATGGCAGGATGCGCATGCACAGCATATGCGGATGTCTGCCGGACGATGGACCGCGGGCGGAAAGCAGCGGCTCCGAACCTTACGAATCGTTAAGAAAAAAACCGTTGCCGCCGCGCCGCGTTTCACGCCAATGTAAAAACATTAGAATGATTATAAAGTGGAGTACCTTCCATGGCGGTCAATGGATATTCACCGATGCAGAAGACCCTGCACTGGTCGCTGTTCGTTCTGGTCCTGCTGATTTATGCGCTGACCTATGGCAACGATCTCTTTCCGAGAGGTGATCCCAACAGGGCCCTGGCGTGGTGGCTGCATATCTCATTCGGCTTGCTGCTCGCCGCACTCGTGTTCTGGCGGGTGGCTTTGCGTGTTGCGCGCGGCGCCCCGGACCTTCCGCCTTCGATGACAGGCCTTGAGCGTCCGTTGGCAAAGGTCGGGCATCTTTTGCTCTACGCCTTGCTGATCGCCATTCCCGTCCTTGGCATATTGCTCACCTGGTTCAGAGGCGACGCCTTGAGCTTCTTCGGCCTCTTCACCATTCCCACGCCATTTGTCCCCAACAGGGAAACTGCGCGATCGATCAGGGAACTGCACAGCCTTTGCGCCAACGGAATACTCATCCTGGCCGGCATTCATGCCCTGGCCGCACTTTGGCACCGCTTCATCCGCGGGGATGAGGTGATGCAGAGAATGCTGCCGTGACCCGCCAGGGCGGATCACGCGAACCTTGCTATTTCAAAGATCATAAAATACCTGTTCCCTATCAGAACGACGGGGTTTGACATGTCACTTTGGCCATTGTTCCTGAATAATCAGGGCCGCATCATTCATAAATGGAAACACTATTTCCCCAGCTATGAACGGCACTTTTCCAGATACATCAATCGTCCCGTAATATTTCTTGAAATCGGTTGCGGCGAAGGCGGGTCACTGCAAATGTGGAAGCAGTATCTGGGCCCTCTTGCGACGATTGTCGGCATCGATGTCAGGGCCGAATGTGCAAACTTCGAGGAAGACCAGATCCATATCAGGATCGGGGATCAGTCGGACACCAATTTCCTGGCTTCCGTTCTGGCGGAGTTTGGCGCACCTGATGTCGTGCTCGATGACGGAAGCCATGTCATGGAGCACCTGTCGGCAACGTTTCAATTCCTCTATCCGCGCATGGCGAGGGACGGCGTCTATTTCGTCGAGGATCTGCACACCGCCTATTGGGAAGAATATTCCGGCGGATACAAGCGGGCCGGATCGTTCATTGAGCATTGCAAGGACATGATCGACGAATTGAACGCCGAACATACGCGCGGGGCGATTCCGGAAAGCGACTTTTCGAGGGGGACGCTTTCGATGCATTTTTATGATAGCTGCGCGGTCTTTGAGAAGGGTCGTACCGGAGAAAAATTTGCTCCACAGATCGGCACACCGATCTAGCTCAACCGGAATCAATGGTGTTTGCGGGCACCCCGACCCAGAAAGATAAAAAGCCCTCGCGTCTGGAGACACACGAGGGCCTTAATTTATTCCAGCACGCGCTTTTCCAGCACTTTGCTTCATCGTCAGATCAATGCACCATATTCTCGACAGTGGACTGGGGCATGATCCCCTATTCTTCAGTTCTTGAGACGATCATGTCTGTCCACTCCAGGACCGACAAAAGCAAATCCGGCGTGACGCGCCAGTGACGAAAGGCTGCGGCAAATGCTGGGTCTCGATCCGCTAGGCCCGTGCAACAACGATATGCGCCTGGATTTTTCCGGAAACCGGCCCATCACCATACTGCTTCGCAATCGCTTCGGCGGCACGGTCGGTAACGGTCTGCAAGGCCTTCGGGTCGCGGGCTTCGATTTCGTTGCGCAATGGCGTGCCTTGGCAGTAGGCAATCGCCGCGCTGCGCGCACTTGGCGCATCGCTTCGGTGCTGAAGCGTCATGATCTCGATGGCTGTGAAGCCCGCCATGCGCAATTCTGCTTCGATCAGCCCGACATCGTGATAGCCGTGCGGCGTTCGGGCGAGGAACCGGGGCGGATCGCTGGGGAAAACGGCGGATGCAGCATCCGTGACGATGCGGGCAAAATCGTTTTCCTCGATGCGATCCCACACGTTGAAGAGAAAGCGGCCGCCAGGTTTGAGGACGCGAAGCGCCTCCCGATAGCCGGAGACCCTGTCGGGGAAGAACATCGCGCCAAACTGACAGACAACCGCATCGAAACTCTCCTGCTCGAAGGGCAGGCTAAGCGCGTCCGCCTGTCGCCAGGTGATGCGCCCGTCCTCTCCCTGCCGGATGGCAGCTCTATCGAGCATAGGCTGGTTGAGATCGCTGACGATGTACCTGGCTCTCGCGTCGAGAAGCGGGGCCAGCGCACGCGTGACGACGCCGGTTCCCGCCGCCGTTTCCAGAACGTGGGCAGGAGCCGCTCCTGCGACCCGCCGGGCCAGGTCAGTTGCATAGGCCTGAAAGATGAGAGGCACCAGACAGGTGTCGTAAATCTCGGGGATGGATCCCGCGAACAGCTTGTCCATGGCAGGCATAGGTGATGATCCTGTCGCGCCTCAGGCTCCGATGGCCAACAATCGGAACTATACATCGGTTGAGCCGCTGATGCCATCAGCGGCCATGCGTCGTGCCCGTCAAGGAACCAATTCCTGTTTTGCCCGTTGCTGTGTGCCGTTGAAGCGGCCATTTCGGGAGAATATCGTCGTGTTGAAGAAAACCAGGGATCCGGAAAAGGATCCAGCAGCGGGAACATCGAAGTCAAAGCTTCTGAGCGTATTGGGACCGGGCCTTATTACCGGTGCGGCGGATGACGATCCCAGCGGTATTGCCACTTATTCTCAGGCCGGCGCGCAATTCGGATTTGCGATCACATGGACCATGCTGTTCAGCTATCCGCTGATGGCCGCCATTCAGGAAATCAGCGCCCGGATAGGACGCACGACGGGCCATGGCATCGCGACAAATCTGCGGACATATTATCCTCCCTGGATTTTGCCGGCTATCGTCGCCCTGCTCTTCATTGCCAATACGATCAACATCGGTGCCGATCTCGGGGCTATGGGCGACGCGGTCGGATTGCTCATCGGCGGCAAGGTCGCACTTTATGTGGTTCTGTTCGCGATTTTCAGCGCCTGCCTGCAGATATTCCTGCAGTACACCCGCTATGTCTCCGTGTTGAAATGGCTGACATTCTCGCTGTTCGCCTATTTCGGGACGGTTATGGTCGTGAAAATCCCCTACGCAGAGCTGGCGCGCGGGCTCTTTATTCCCACCTTTTCGGCAGACACGGCATTCTGGACGACGGTCGTGGCCATTCTGGGCACAACCATCAGCCCCTATCTTTTCTTCTGGCAGGCCTCGCAGGAGGTGGAAGACGAAAGGGAGAGCGCGTCCCGCCAGCCGCTCGTTGATGCACCGGAACAGTCGAAGGGTGCCATCCATCGCATTCGCTGGGATACCTATGTCGGCATGGGCTTCTCGAGCCTGGTCGCCCTGGCCATCATGGTGACGACTGCAGCAACGCTGCACGTGGCCGGAAAAACAGACATACAGACATCGGCTGAGGCAGCAGAGGCACTCAAACCGATTGCCGGCCAGTTTGCCTTCACGATCTTTGCGCTGGGCATCATTGGAACCGGCCTGCTTGCCATTCCTGTGCTGGCGGGATCGGCGGCCTATGCCCTGGGGGAAGCCCGCAAATGGCCGATCGGCCTTGCGCGCAAGCCGAAGGAAGCTAAGGCGTTTTACGCAACCATTGCCGCGGCGACACTCATTGGCATTCTCGTTGATTTTTCGCCCATCGACCCCATCAAGGCATTGTTCTGGAGTGCCGTCATCAATGGTATCGTATCCGTCCCGGTCATGGTGATGATGATGTTGATGACGGCCAGAACCGACATCATGAAGAAGAATACCGTAAAGGGTCCGCTTTGCTGGATAGGCTGGCTGGCCACGGCCGTTATGGCTGCTGCCGTGATCGGCATGATCGTGACATCACTCCTGTAAGCACGGATCGATGACAGCTTTCCCGGCTAAACAGTCATTGTTGCGAAAAGAAACGGCTGATAGCCCTCCTGCGCGAAACTTCGGCAGCAGCGGATTGTAGCTCGGGCCGATCTCAAGCCCTTGGCCATCGACATCAATCAACGACCGCAGACGTGCTGTTTGATCCATCCGGCGTTCTCTCGGTTACGGCCTGTCGAAAAGCCCCATCACGGCGATCTGTGCTGTGCCAGCACGCCGCGGCAGGCTTTCAGATAACCCTGGAACGAATTTGGGGATGCAAGGGTCTCTTCAGACGTCGTTTTCCACTTAGGCGCCAGACCGGAGTCGGCATCGCCCGCCAGTGCCTGAACGATGTAGGTCTTCACCTCATCGGATAGGTTTGCTTTTGCCAGAGTTGTGTCAAAATCCGTCCAAAGACGGGAAGAGCGAATGACGAGCGGGAAATGCCCAAAGTGCGCGCACGAACTGACATCCATCACTGTTCAACAGGTTGATTTGGTGGATGGCACGAAGCATTTGCGCGGCGGGATGTTTGTCTGCCCGCATTGCGATACGGTGATCAACGTTTCACTTGATCCCAGTTTGGTCGCTGCCGCATTGCATCGCAGCGCGAAGCGTCGAACCACCATCTGATGATCTGCGCTTCTGCTCGGGCCATGCCGCGAATGGCCAAAATGGACTAGCCATTGACTGAAATTCGTTGCTAATTGCTCTGATGGCCTGGACAACAGATATCAAACAATGGGCGCGGCGGATAAAGCGCGATGTCGTGGCGCTTTGGATCGCGGCGCGCGATCCGCGAACACCAACGCTGGCAAAGGTCATTGCGGGTTTCGTGGCGGCCTATGCCCTATCGCCGATCGATCTCATACCCGACTTCATCCCCGTCGTGGGATATCTGGATGATCTCTTGATTGTCCCTGCCGGTATCCTGCTGGCGATAAAACTCATACCGGCGCCGTTGATGCAGGAATTCCGCCACGCCGCCGACGAGCGATCCGATCGCCCCACGAGCAAGGCAGGCCTCGCATTCATTCTGCTGGTTTGGGCTCTGGCTGCGCTGGCTCTTGGAGCGTTCGCGTACAGCCACTGGCGGGGATAAGGCCCATGGCGCGGATCGGATGGAGAACGCTTTGACCCGCACTTCACATCCCGGCACCGCACCTTGAAAAAGATGCTGGACAAACAACCACTTGAAAATGAAGGAAAAACAGGTGGTGCCCCCGGAGAGACTCGAACTCCCGACCCTCTGATTACAAATCAGATGCTCTACCAACTGAGCTACAAGGGCAGCGGCGTCCGATTAGCATAAACCTCCCCGATGTAAAATGAAAAAACAGCACTTGGCGCATTTTTTCCGGTTTTTTTGCCTGCACAGCGTTTTGCCAGATCAAGCGCGCCGTGCTAGGCGATACATCCTCGACATGCTCGGACACGCAGGCAGCCATGACCCGGAATATTGAAACCTTTGCTTTTCTTTCCTCCGGAACACCGGAATCCGACGAGGCCATGGCGTCTCTCGTCAATGTCTACGGGCAGACGGCCCCCAAGGATGCCGACGTCATCATTGC
Source organism: uncultured Phyllobacterium sp. (assembly GCF_902479695.1). Lineage (NCBI taxonomy): Bacteria > Pseudomonadati > Pseudomonadota > Alphaproteobacteria > Hyphomicrobiales > Phyllobacteriaceae > Phyllobacterium > uncultured Phyllobacterium sp. The sequence continues at coordinate 167,653 of NZ_CABSQF010000002.1, forward strand.
GCTCGGCGGCGATGGCTTCATGCTCCAGACGCTGCAGAACCACATGAACCAGGGCAAGATGACCTATGGCATGAATCGCGGCTCCGTCGGGTTTCTCATGAACGAGTACAGCGAGACCGGCCTGAAGGAACGTGTGGAGGCGGCGCAGGCCGAAACCATCCGCCCGCTCAAGATGGTGGCGGAATCGCTGGAGGAAGGCACCGTGACCTCCTTTGCGCTCAACGATGTCTATCTGCTGCGCCAGTCCTATCAGGCCGCGAAGATCAGGATCACCGTCGACGACCAGGTTCGCCTGGAGGAACTGATCTGCGATGGCGTGATGGTGGCAACACCCGCTGGTTCAACCGCCTACAATCTCTCGGCGCAAGGGCCGATCCTGCCGCTCGATGCCCGTTTGCTGGCCCTCACCCCGGTCTCTCCCTTCCGCCCGCGCCGCTGGCGCGGTGCGCTCCTGTCGAACAAGGTCACGGTGCGGCTTGATATCCTCGAGCCGGAGAAGCGGCCGGTCAATGCGGTCGCCGATCACACGGAAGTGAAGTCGGTTCTTTCGGTCACCATCGAAGAAGCCTCACAACTGCGCGCAACCATCCTGTTCGACAAGAACCATTCGTGGAATGAACGAATTCTCAAAGAACAGTTCCTTTATTGACAACATTAGATTAAAGTGATGCACAATTGTAACAGACTCTTAAATCTCACGGGACGCGAGAGTTGACTTTTGCTGGCATGAGCCCTAACGCCATTCCTGCAAGACAATGTGCAATACAAAGCACCCATTCCATTGGCAAAAATGACGGACATGTGCGGCATCGACTGCAGATAGAAAGTTAAACCTCCATTGACCACGTTCGCTGATCTGGGCCTTTCGCCGAAAGTGCTCGACGCTGTCGAAGCAGCAGGATACACAATCCCCACTCCGATCCAGGCAGGCGCCATCCCGCATGCGCTGCAGCGCAAGGACGTGCTCGGCATTGCCCAGACAGGGACCGGCAAGACAGCCTCCTTCGTGCTGCCGATGCTGACGCTGCTGGAACAGGGCCGCGCCCGCGCCCGCATGCCGCGTACGCTCATTCTGGAGCCGACACGCGAACTCGCGGCGCAGGTCGAGGAAAACTTCGTCAAATACGGCAAGAACCATCGCCTCAACGTTGCGCTGCTGATCGGCGGCGTCTCGTTTGACGACCAGCTGCGCAAGCTGGAACGCGGTGCCGACGTCCTGATCGCCACGCCCGGCCGCCTGCTCGATCATTTCGAGCGCGGCAAGCTGCTCCTGACCGGCGTCGACATTCTCGTCATCGACGAAGCCGACCGCATGCTCGACATGGGCTTCATCCCCGATATCGAGCGCATCTGCAAACTGATCCCCTTTACCCGCCAGACACTGTTCTTCTCGGCCACCATGCCGCCTGAGATCACCAAGCTGACCGAACAGTTCCTGCATGCGCCGGTGCGTGTTGAAGTCGCCAAGGCGGCGACGACGGCCAAGACCGTCGAGCAGCAGCTGGTCAAATCGGGCAAGAAGGATTGGGAAAAGCGCGCCAAGCTGCGCGATCTCATCCGCGCCGAAGAGGATGGCCTGAAGAACGCGATCATCTTCTGCAACCGCAAAAAGGATGTTTCGGAGCTGTTCCGCTCGCTGGTCAAGCATGAATTCGATGCCGGTGCCCTGCACGGCGATATGGATCAGCGCGCCCGCACGACGATGCTGGCCAATTTCAAGGACGGCAAGCTCAAGATCCTCGTTGCCTCCGATGTGGCTGCCCGCGGTCTCGATATTCCCGATGTCAGCCACGTCTTCAATTTCGACGTGCCGATCCATTCGGAAGATTACGTCCACCGCATTGGCCGCACGGGCCGCGCCGGACGCTCGGGCAAGGCTTTCACGCTGGTCACGCCATCCGATGTCAAACATCTCGCCTCCATCGAAAAACTGATCGGCGAAGACATCAACTGGTATGACGGCGATCTCACCACCCTGCCCGTTTCGGAAGAAACCGACGAAGCGCCGCGCCGTGGCCGTAGTGCCCGCGGCAAGAGCGAAAGCAAGCGTAAGCCGCGCAATGAGGGCCGCGAGCGCGAACGCCCGCAGTCGGAAATCGACATCATTGCCGCCGCCGAGCGCGCCAAGGAAACCGGCGAACAGCCGGTTGTCGCCGAAGCGCCCGTCAAGAAGACGGCCGAGAAGCCGCAAAAGGCCGCGATCAAGGCTGACAATGAACAGCGCCGCGCCCGCCCTGCCGCTCAGCAGGAACAACCACGGCGCGAACGTGAGCGCGAATACCGCCGCGACCGGGGCGACAATGAACCGTCGCCGGTCGGCTTTGGCGATGATATTCCTGCCTTCATGCTGATCGACACGAAAATCTGAGGTTTTGGTGTGGATTCGCCGGGCGTCGGATGCGGAATCGTTTTCATAAGAGACGGCCACATCCTCTTGTTACAGCGCAAGAAAAGCCCGGAGACCGGTGCCTGGGGCATTCCCGGCGGCAAGATCGATTTCCTGGAAACCGCCGAACAGGCGATCCGGCGCGAAGCGCTGGAGGAAACCGGGCTGGAAGCCGGCGACATCAAATTGCTGGGCCTCAGCGAACAGCTTTTCCACGATGAGAAGCAGCATTGGTTCGGCGTTCTGTTTCAAGCGGAAAGCTTTTCCGGCGAAATGCAGCTGCTTGAACCGGACAAGCACGGCGGTATCGACTGGTTTCCACTCGATAAGCTGCCGGACAGACTGACACTCCCCACCGTTCATGCCCTGGACCTGATCCGTCAGATGGCCTGACAGGCTCGCAGAAGCCCGACAGAGCGGTTCTCAACGTCTATGCCTGCCTGGCCACGCGCAGCGAGGCCTCATAGGCCCTGCGCGCCCATTCGGTCATAATGTCAGGGTCATCGAATGCATCAGCAGGAACGGACCAATACGGCATGTTGACGATCTTCGACTTGCCTTCATAATTCCAGCGTCGGCAGCCGGCCGCCTCGAAATCCGGCGCGGAAATCGCATCGGCCTTGAGCAGGATTTCGTCGGCCACCTCAAGCGCAATGATCAGGCCATTGTGATAGATGCCCTTGCCGCCAAACATGCGTTTGATGGTGACAGGCCCCAGCCCGGAAAACAGATCGTGAATCGCGTCATTGTCCATGCCCGATTATTGCAGGCGCACAGGAAGACGTCACGCCCAAAAAGCGTTCCGTCCGTCCCGGATAGCGATTTCTGAAAAATCAGGAAGCGGCAGGCGCCAAGGCTTCCGGCTTGACCGGTGTCAGTTCGACCGACTCACCGCAGCCGCAGGCGGACGTCTGGTTGGGATTGTTGAAGACAAAGCCCGTGCGCAGGGTCGTGACCTCGAAGTCCATCTGCGTTCCCAGGAGATACAGCACCGCTTCCGGCGCAACGAAGACCCTGGAGCCTTCCTTTTCAACGATATCGTCGCCAGGCTTGGCCTCGGTGACGAGGTCGATGGTATATTCCATGCCGGCGCAGCCGCCCTTCTTGATGCCGACGCGAATGCCGAGCGCATTCTCGCGCGTCGCCACGATCTCGCTTACGCGGGCAGCGGCAGCGTCAGTCAACGTCATGACAGAAAAACGACCCATTTCTCATCTCTCTTGGTTCGGATCGTGTAATGATCCGTCTGTACCATAGTTAGTGTTACACAACCGTCACCGCAAGTGTTCAAACTCGTCCCGTCCCAAAAACCCGCACGCAGAAGGCAGAAATCATGAATTACCGCCATCTCATTCTCACCAGCCTTGCCGGTATGGCGCTGAACCTGACGCCTGCACTTGCTCAGGAGACCAAGAAGCCCGAGCCGAAGCAGGAAACCGGAACGAAGCCCGCAGCGGCGCCCGCCGAGGCCGCCCCAGAAGCACCTGCCCCCAAGGAAGCGGCTGGAGCGCCCAATCAGTCCGTACCGGACTATCTCGACGACCGCAGCACGCCGGAGCAACTGGTCAAATCCTATTACAATGCCATCAATCGCCAGGAATATGCGCGCGCCTACAGCTACTATGCCGAGGAAGGCCATAGCCAGCCGTTTCCGCAGTTCCAGGCCGGGTACGAGAACACCGTCTCGGTGGAATTGCGCCTTGGCAAATCCGAAAGCGAGGGCGCGGCTGGTTCCACCTATTGGAGCCTGCCTCTGGCGATCGAATCGACGCAGAAGGACGGAAAACACACCGTCTACAACGGTTGCTACCGCCTCCGGCTGGCGAATGCCGCCATCCAGGGCGTTCCCTTTGTTCCCTTGTCCATTCTCGACGGCACGTTGCAGAAATTCGAAAAGCCGCTGGATCAAAGCGTTCCGGAAGGCTGCGAAGCGCCCTGAGGGCGCTTCAAAACCAGCTGGCGATGCCGACGATGGCGGCCAGCACGCCCGCCCAAGCAGCGGCCCTGGAACCCCGGGCGTTCTGCCGCGCCTGTTCCAGCGCGGACTCGGCAACGACGCCCATGGCCGACCGGGCGTCAAGCAGCCCGGCAATATCCGCTCGCGTCAAAACGCCAGTCGATGCCTGCCAATGCCACGCGGCTTTGAGCGCAAAGAAGATCACACCTGCCATACCGAGGCGCACGATCCAGAAAGCACTCATCGCGGACCTCCTGAGGGGCTGTTCCGTTAATCGGCGGCCCACGCGCTGCGGCATGGGACACCCCACAGTGACGAGCCGCGACGTATCTGACAATTAGACATTAGGAGAAGATATCAGCCGAAAGCGCAATGCACCCGGAACAGATCAGTACCAGCCGACAGCGACCTGCGCTTCTTCCGACATGCGGTCGGGTGTCCACGGTGGGTCGAAAGTCATGGACACATCGACAAAGCTGACGCCCTCGACAGAGCTGACGGCATCCTGCACCCAGCCCGGCATTTCCCCGGCAACCGGACAGCCCGGCGCCGTCAAGGTCATCTCGATCTTCACCGAACGATCGTCTTCGATGTCGATCTTGTAGACGAGGCCAAGCTCATAGATATCCGCCGGAATTTCCGGATCATAGACCGTCTTCAGCGCGCCGATGATATCATCGGTCATGCGGGCGAGTTCATCGGCTGGAATGGCGGAAGCGGAAACCGCGCCGCTCACCGCGGAAGCCTCCGGCTTCAGCGTCTCGTCTTTTTCCAGCGTTTCGACTTTGTCGGTCATGGTCATCACCCAAAGAATTTCCGCGCCTTTTCCAGCGCATCGGCGAGAACATCGATCTCGTCTCTCGTATTATACATCGCAAACGATGCACGGCATGTGGACGTTACGCCGAACCGTTTCAAGAGCGGCTGGGCACAATGTGTGCCCGCGCGCACGGCAACACCCGCCCGGTCGATCACCATGGACACATCGTGTGCATGAATACCTTCGAGCTCGAAGGAGATAATCGCGCCCTTGCCCTTGGCATCGCCAAAAATGCGCAGGGAATTGATCTCACGCAGCCGCTCATGCGCGTAATCGCGCAGATCTTCCTCATGCGCGAGAATGGCGGCGCGGCCGATCTTCTCGACATATTCGATGGCAGCGCCAAGTCCGATGGCTTGCGCAATCGGCGGTGTCCCGGCTTCGAAACGGTGCGGCGGGTGATTGTAGGTAACGATATCCTCCGTCACCTCTTCGATCATCTCGCCGCCGCCCTGGAACGGGCGCATCGCTTCCAGCTTTTCCTTGCGGCCATAAAGAACACCGATACCGGATGGACCGTAAATCTTGTGCCCGGTGAAAATATACCAGTCACAGCCGAGATCCTGCACGTCAACCGGCAGATGCACGGCGCCCTGGCTGCCGTCGACAAGCACCGGAATGCCGCGCGCATGGGCAATACGGACGATGTCCTTGATCGGTGTCACGGTCCCCAGCACATTCGACATATGGGTGATGGCTACCAGCTTGGTGCGCTCCGACAGCCGTGCCTCGAATTCCTCGATATGGAACGCGCCCTGCTCGTCGACCGGAACCCAGACCAGCTTGGCGCCCTGCCGTTCCCGGATGAAATGCCATGGAACGATGTTGGAATGGTGCTCCATGATCGACAGGACGATCTCGTCGCCCTCGCCGATATGCGGCATGCCATAGCCATAGGCAACCGTATTGATCGCCTCGGTGGCCGATTTGGTGAAGACGATCTCATCGACCGAACCGGCGTTCAGAAAACGGCGAACGTTTTCGCGGGCCTTTTCATAGGCATCGGTGGCCGCGTTCGACAGGAAATGCAGGCCGCGATGCACATTGGCATATTCGTTCGAATAGGTATGGGTGATCGCGTCGATCACCGCCTGCGGTTTCTGCGCGGAGGCACCGTTGTCGAGATAAACCAGCGGTTTGCCGTAGACTTCGCGCGACAGGATGGGGAAATCGCGGCGGATCGCCTCGACATCATAACCGCTTCGAATGATCTTCGTATCCATGTTGCCCGCGCTTTCCTGCGTTTCAGTCGGGTGTTTCACCTGAAATAGTGCCCGCCGGACCAGCCGGCAGGCAAACGATCAGACATGCGCCGCCAGCCACTTGTCGAGAATGGCTTCCAGAGCCTCGACCAGTGGTTCGCTTTCCAGTTCTTCGATGATCTCAGCCACGAATGCCTTGATCAGCAGGCCGCGTGCATCGCTTTCCGGGATACCGCGCGCCTGCAGATAGAACAGGTGGTTTCCGTCGATCTCGGTCACCGTCGCCCCGTGGCCGCACGCCACGTCGTCGGCAAAGATTTCCAGTTCCGGCTTGGCATCGAATTCGCCGTCATCCGACAACAACAGGGTGTTGCAGGCCATGCGCGCATCGGTCTTCTGGGCGATCTTGTTGACCTTGATCTGTCCCTGGAAAACGCCGCGCGCCCGGTCCGTCACCACATTGCGGATGATCTGCACCGACGTGGTATTCTCGACGAGGTGGCCGAGCGTCATCGTCACGTCCGTGTGGCTGTCGCCGCCGAGCAGGTTGACGCCGCGCAACTGGAAGTCGGAGCCTTCGCCCTTCGACAGCACATGCACTTCCTGCCGCACCAGCTTGCCGCCGGCATTGACGATATAGAGCGTCAGCTTGGCATTGGTGCCGATGGTCGCGGTGAACTGGGCAAGCTGCGTTGCGTCGACACCCTGCTCGCGCAGGATGATCCAGACGATCTGCGCATCGTCGGCAACGGTGACGTTGCTGACACTGGTCGAGAAGCCCTCGCCCGCGCCGCCTGTCTGGCGTTCGATCACGGTTGCCTTGCTGCCCTTGCCGAATTTGACGGCAAAGCGCACGTGGCCCTGTCCGCGCGCCTGCGCATTCTGCAGTTCCAGCGGCGCCTGAAGCTCCGTGCCATCGGCAATGGAGACGGCCCAGCCGTCGGTCACGTAAGCTGCGTTGATCTGGCCGATCGCATCGTCACCGCCACGAATGGCGAGATCGCGGATCACCGATCCGTCAGCCAGTCTGTCGCTGTACTTGGCGAATTCGACACCGGCGACCCGCGGCGACGTCAGCGCCACACCATTGGAAACCGTTGCAACCGCCGATCCCGGGATGACTGCCGGCAAGGCATTGGTGCCCGCCGTGCCATCATAGGCGGCGACACTGCGCAAAAGGGTGCGCAGATCGGTATAGTGCCAGGCTTCGACGCGGCGTGACGGTAGACCCTGCGTCTTCAATGCCTCGATGGCATTGTCGCGCGCGCTGACAATCTCCGCATCGCCGGGCAGTTCGCCCATCCGGTCAACGAAGGAGTCGACCAGCGCCGCTTCTGCGCTTGTCGGCTGGCGTCCTGTATGAACATTCATGACGTCGCTCCTCAGGCTGCCTCGCCGATGATATCGGCGTAGCCGTTCTCTTCGAGATGGAGGGCAAGGTTCTTGTCGCCTGACTTGATGACCTGTCCCTTGTAGAGAACGTGCACGCTGTCCGGAACGATATAGTCGAGAAGGCGCTGATAGTGGGTGATGACGATCACGGCACGGTCGGGCGAACGCAGTGCATTGACGCCATCGGAAACGATCTTCAGCGCATCGATATCGAGGCCCGAATCTGTTTCATCCAGCACGCAAAGCTTCGGCTCCAGCAGCTTCATCTGCAGGATTTCCGCACGCTTCTTCTCGCCACCGGAAAAACCGACATTGAGCGGACGCTTCAGCATGGCGATATCCATGTCGAGCGAGGCGGCCGCCGTCTTCACCCGGGCAATGAATTCCGGGATTTTCAGCGGCTCTTCGCCGCGCGCCTTGCGCTGCGAGTTCATCGCCACTTTCAAAAATTCCATCGTGGCAACGCCGGGTATTTCCATCGGATACTGGAATGCCAGGAAGATGCCCTTGGCGGCGCGCTCGGACGGGTCGAGTTCGAGAATGGACTCGCCGTTGTAAAGGATGTCACCCGCGGTGACTTCGTAGTCTTCGCGGCCCGCAAGAATATAGGACAGCGTCGACTTGCCCGAACCGTTCGGTCCCATGATGGCCGCCACTTCGCCCGCCTTGACCGTGAGGTTCAGGCCGCGAATGATTTCGGTGTCCGTATCTGCGATCTTCGCATGAAGGTTTCTGATTTCCAGCATTCTATTACCCTTTGAATTCCTCGGGATCAGCCTCGGCGATCCCAACAATAATCTTGTTTGGCGAGTGACGGGCCGATGATGGCCGTCCCATGGCTATCCGACTGAGCCTTCGAGGCTGATGCCGATGAGTTTCTGCGCTTCCACGGCAAACTCCATCGGCAGTTCCTGAATGACTTCCTTGACGAAGCCGTTGACGATCAGCGCAATCGCCTCCTCTTCCGGAATGCCGCGCTGCATCACATAGAACAGCGCATCTTCGGAAATCTTGGAGGTGGTGGCTTCGTGCTCGAACTGCGCCGTGGCGTTCTTCGCCTCGATGTAAGGCACCGTATGCGCACCGCAATCATTGCCGATCAGCAGCGAGTCGCACTGGGTGAAGTTGCGCGCATTCTCCGCCTTGCGGTGAGCAGAAACCTGACCGCGATAGGTGTTGTTCGACTTGCCCGCCGAAATACCCTTGGAGATGATGCGGCTCGACGTGTTCTTGCCGAGGTGCAGCATCTTGGTGCCGCTGTCGATCTGCTGATGACCATTCGAAACGGCAATCGAGTAGAACTCGCCGCGTGAATTGTCGCCGCGCAGGATCACCGACGGATATTTCCAGGTGATCGCCGAACCGGTCTCGACCTGGGTCCAGGAGATCTTGGAATTGACGCCGCGGCAATCGCCACGCTTGGTGACGAAATTGTAGATGCCGCCCTTGCCTTCCGCATCGCCGGGGAACCAGTTCTGCACGGTCGAGTACTTGATCTCGGCATCATCCAGGGCAATCAGCTCCACGACAGCCGCGTGCAGCTGGTTTTCGTCGCGCTGCGGCGCGGTGCAGCCTTCGAGATAGGACACATAGGCGCCTTCTTCGGCGATGATCAGCGTGCGTTCGAACTGACCGGTATCCCGCTCGTTGATGCGGAAATAGGTCGACAGTTCCATCGGGCAGCGGACACCCTTCGGCACGTAGACGAAGGAGCCGTCCGTGAAGACAGCCGAATTCAGCGTCGCATAGAAGTTGTCGGAAACCGGCACCACGGACGCCAGGTACTTCTTGACCAGTTCCGGATGTTCGCGGATCGCTTCGGAGATCGAGCAGAAAATGACGCCGGCCTTGGCCAGTTCCGCCTTGAAGGTCGTAACCACGGACACGCTGTCGAACACGGCATCCACCGCCACGCGGCCGGACTTGTAGACATTGTCGCTGGCCTCTTCGTCTTCGTCCGAAGGGCTCGGTTCGCCCATCTTGCGCACGCCCGCAAGGATTTCCTGCTCTTTCAGCGGAATTCCCAGCTTCTCATAGGTGCGCAGCAGCTCGGGATCGACCTCGGCAAGCGATGTCGGTCCGGTCTGATTCTTCGGCCCGGCATAATAGACCATGTCCTGGAAATCGATTTTCGGGTAGTTCACCCGCGCCCATGTGGGCTCTTCCATCGTCAGCCAGCGTTCATAGGCTTTCAGACGCCATTCCAGCATCCACTCCGGCTCATTCTTCTTGGCCGAAATAAAGCGGATAATGTCTTCGCTGAGGCCCTTTGGCGCCTTATCCATTTCGATAAGGGTCTCAAAGCCATACTTGTACTGGTCCACGTCCAGGGTGCGGACCTGATCAATAGTTTCCTGCACGGCAGGCATTGGCGTTCTCCATCCTCGCGGGATTCAAGGTCCCGCAGTTGCAAACGTCAAGGCGTGTGTCGTCTTGAATATTTGCCTCAATGTAGTGTGCAATCGCACGATTTAACACCGGTATTCACCGGATTCTTTTGCATTTATCGACTATTTATTGTCGATATCTGCGATAATTCACGCCGCATCGGCAGAAACCGGCTTCGTCCGGTCCCGCCGCGCGACAATTTTTGTCAGCGCCTCAAGGAAAAGCGCAATTTCGTCCTGCGTGGTTTCCGGCGTTGTGGAGACCCGCAGCCCCCCGGTTCCATCGCCAAATCCCATGGCCGCAAGCACATGGCTTGGCCCGACTTTTCCCGAAGAACAGGCAGAGCCTGCCGATAGCGCAATTCCCGCCAGATCGAAAGCGATTTGCACGGTTTCCGCCTTCATATCTGTCAGGCTGAAGAAGGTCGTATTGGCGAGCCGCCCGGCCGCATCGCCATAAATCACCGCATCGGGCGCGATCGCCCGGATGCCGTCCTCGATCCGCTGCCGGTTGGCAAGCCCCCAGCCGCCGACCAGCAGCTGTTCGCGGGCAACCCGCGCCGCAGCGCCGAAACCCGCTATAACAGGCAAGGCTTCCGTCCCGGCACGGTGGCCCTTTTCCTGTCCGCCGCCGCGCACCAGCGCCTTCGGCATGACCAGATCGGACACCGCAATGATGGCGCCTACGCCCTTCGGACCGCCGATCTTGTGCGACGAGAGAATGAGATAATCAGCGCAAGCCGTTGCAATATCGAGAGGAATCCGCCCGGCCGCCTGCACCGCATCGACGACAAAAAAGCCACCGAACGCTTTGACAAGCCTGCCGATTTCATCGATGGGCTGCAAGACGCCGGTCTCGTTGTTGGCGGCCTGCACGGCGACCAGCGGCAGACCTTCGCCCTTGTCATGGGCCGCCAGCAGCGTACGCAGCCGCTCAAGATCGAGCAGTCCGTTGCGATCCACCGGAACCGTATCGATCTGGTCGGCGGCAAACTGCCCGCCCGCCAGCACGCAAGGGTGCTCGCTGGCGCTGACATAAAGCCGCGACAGCCGCACAGGCGCGCGTCCCATCATATAATGTGGCGTCAGAAGGGTTGAAGCAGCCTCGGTCGCACCCGATGTAAAGAACACATGATCAGGCTTGGCATTCACAAGAGCAGCCACGTCGCGGCGGGCGCGTTCGAGAATGGCTTTTGAAGCACGGCCTTCCTGATGAACGGACGATGGATTGCCCGTTTGCGCCAAAGCATCGACCACAGCATCGCGCGCAGCCGCAAGAAGCGGCGCACTGGCGTTGTAGTCGAGATAGGCGCGTTTTTGGGCCATACCTGTCATGATTCCTGTTCTTTTGAACTCAGCGCCGGCAAAAAGCGCAATTTTCTTGAAATTCAACCTCGGACCGGCCTATGAAGCCGCTTCGAGACAAAATCCTACACCAGTTTTGAACGGTTCTAAACTGGTTTTATGGGTGCTGTTGATCGCCGTCAAGTCCGGCTGATCGACAGACGCCCTGTGGCGAAGAGTGGAGTACACATGCCTGAAGTAATTTTCAATGGACCTGCGGGGCGTCTTGAGGGCCGTTATCAGCCTTCGATGGAAAAAAATGCACCGATAGCGATTGTCCTGCACCCGCATCCGCAGTTTGGCGGCACCATGAACAACAAGATCGTCTACGATCTGTTCTACATGTTCCAGCAGCGCGGCTTCACGACATTGCGGTTCAACTTCCGTGGCATTGGCCGCAGCCAGGGCGAATTCGACCATGGCTCGGGTGAATTGTCCGACGCGGCCGGCGCGCTTGACTGGGTGCAGTCGCTGCATCCGGATTCCAAGACGTGCTGGGTCGCCGGCTATTCCTTCGGCGCGTGGATCGGCATGCAGCTCCTGATGCGCCGTCCGGAAATCGAAGGGTTCATCTCGGTCGCGCCACAGCCGAACACCTATGATTTCTCGTTCCTCGCACCCTGCCCGTCATCCGGACTGATCATTCATGGCGATCAGGACAAGGTTGCACCGGCCAAGGATGTGCAGGGACTGGTCGACAAGCTGAAGACCCAGAAGGGCATCACCATCACGCAGAAGACGATGGTCGGCGCCAATCACTTCTTCACCGGCATGACCGATGAAGTCATCGGCGAATGCTCCGAATATCTCGACCGCCGCCTGAACGGCGAGCTGGTCGAAGCCAAGCCGAAACGTCTGCGTTAAAAAACGCGCTGCACGACGTTGTTGCAGCTATAGATTACGGTGAAGCCCCTATTTGTTGGGGCTCACCACCCCGCCCGAAACAGCCACATCGCAACCCGTCGTGGTCGGAAATGTCAGCGGCAGGCCATCGAGGGCCCGCACGGCGAGATAGGCCCAGGCCTCCGCCTCCATCGAATCGCCGTTCAGTCCCAATTCCTCGGCAGCGATCACAGTAGCACCCGATTTGGCCGCGCCCTCCACAAGATCAGCCATGACGGCCGCATTCTTGCGCCCGCCGCCGCAGATCACCCAGAGCGCCGGTTGTTCCGGCGCATAGGCGCCGGCTTGGAGAATGGCATCGGCGGTCACCCTGGCGAGCGTGCGGGCGCCATCGGCCAGTTCCGGATTGCCAAGGTCCTCAAGCGTGAAATCATTGCGGTCGAGCGATTTCGGCGGCTTCAGCGCGAAAAACGGCTTTGCCATATAGCGCGCCACGGCGCCGGCCAGCACCTGGCCTTCGCTGGCAATCATACCGCCCGCATCATAGGCGATTCCCGCCTTGTCGGCGACCCACTGATCGATCAGCGTGTTGCCGGGCCCGGTATCGAAAGCGACGGGGTCCCCTGTCGCCGAAACGATCGTGACATTGGAGATGCCGCCAATATTGACGAAGACGACCGGCTTGCCCCTGCCAAGCTCGACCGGAACCCTTGCCGCGAGTGCCTGGTGATAGACCGGAACCAGCGGCGCCCCTTGCCCGCCATGCACCATATCGTTGGCGCGCATGTCGTGGACAACGGGAATGCCTGTCATATCGGCCAGCAACCGCCCGTCACCCAGCTGGACGGTCAGCTGTTCCTGCGGGCGATGCAGAACGGTCTGGCCATGAAAACCAATAATATCAATGGTATCGGTGCTTAACTTATAATCCGAGAGGAAGCCGAGCACCGCCTCGCCATGTCGCCGCGTCAGTTCCTGTTCGACGGCGGCGAGACCGCCGGGGCGCTGATCGCGCTTGCGGATGGATTTGGCATCCTCGAGCCCTGCCTCGATCTGCCGCCGGAATGCCGGGTCATAGGCGACGAAGCCCGAAGGTCCGCGCTGCACCGCATTTCTGCCGTCGGTTTCGATGAGCGCGATGTCGATTCCATCCATGGATGTTCCGCTCATCAGGCCAATTGCCCGCCTTGTCGCTGTCACGTCACACCCTTTCTTGTGATTCGGCCCCGAATGATGTTAAACGGCCACGTCTTGTTCGGCACGTTCTTCATGCCGGACGCTTCCCTACGTAAAGTTTCAGGAAAAACTCATGTCTGCCTTCAAATCCGACTTTCTGCACACGCTTTCCACGCGCGGCTTCATCCATCAGGTCTCCGACGAGGCCGGTCTGGATGCGCTTTTCGCCAAGGAGACAGTGACAGCCTATGTCGGCTATGATGCGACGGCGACGAGCCTGCACATCGGCAACCTCATTTCCGCGACCATGCTGTACTGGCTGCAGGAAACCGGCCACCGGCCGATTGCGCTGATGGGCGGCGGCACCTCGATGGTGGGCGACCCCTCTTTCCGCGACGAACAGCGCAAGCTGCTGACACCCGAGGCGATCAACACGAATATCGAAGGCATCAAGCGGATTTTCGCCCGCATCCTGCGCTTTGGTGATGGCCCGACCGATGCTTTCCTCGTCAACAATGCCGATTGGCTGATGGGACTGGGCTACGTCGAGTTCCTGCGCGAGGTCGGCCGTCACTTCTCCGTCAACCGCATGCTGTCATTCGACAGCGTCAAGCTGCGGCTGGACCGGGAGCAGTCCCTCTCCTTCCTCGAATTCAACTACATGATCATGCAGGGTTACGATTTCGTCGAGCTCAACCGCCGCCATGGCTGCGTGCTGCAGATGGGCGGTTCGGACCAGTGGGGCAACATCATCAACGGCGTCGATCTCGGACACCGCATGGGAACGCCGCAGCTCTATGCCCTGACGACGCCGCTTTTGACCACCAGTTCGGGTGCCAAGATGGGCAAATCGGCCACCGGCGCGGTCTGGCTCAACGAAGATGTCTTCAGCCCCTATGATTTCTGGCAGTACTGGCGCAACACGGAAGATGCCGATGTCGGCCGCTTCCTGAAAATCTTCACGCGCCTGCCGCTCGATGAAATTGCCCGGCTGGAAGCACTTGGCGGTTCGGAAATCAACGAGGCGAAGAAAATCCTCGCGACCGAAGCCACCGCTATCGTTCATGGCCGTGAAGCCGCCACCATGGCCGCAGAAACCGCCCGCACGACCTTCGAGGAAGGCGCGCTGGCTGCCAACCTGCCATCCATCGACATCGCCACAGGCGAGCTCGAGGGCGGCATCGGCATTCTGACGCTGCTGGTCAAGGCCGGCCTGGCCGGTTCGAATGGCGAGGCCCGCCGTCACATTCAGGGCGGCGCGGTCCGGGTGAACGACGCCAGCGTTTCCGATGAAAAGGCGCAGGTTTCGACCGCTGACGTGACAGGCGACGGCATCGTCAAGCTGTCGCTGGGCAAGAAGAAGCACATTCTCGTTCGTCCGATCTAAGCCATTCGGCTTCAGCGTTGTGCGTGGTTCGACAAGCTCACCATGAGGGAGGTGGTTTGGTGCAAGATCACCACAAACGTTGCAGAACTTAGCTCCCAGCAGCCGACTCCATCCCTCATGGTGAGCTTGTCGAACCACGCACAATGATTCTACTACCAGAGATTCTCACTGAAACTCGAAAATCGACCGGAAAATACCCGGTGCGATCACCGAAATCGGATTGACGATGATCTGCGGTTGCTTGATCGGCCCCTGCAACTTGTAGGTGATGCCGATCAGGCCGCGATCCCGTCCATTGCCAAGCAGAAGGCCGAGGACGGGCAATTCGCCAAAGATGCGGTTGATGCCATAGGCGGGCATGAAGGTGCCCGTCAGCGCCATGTTGCCCTGGGGATCGCTGAGCACGCCCTGGAAGGTGGTGCCGATGGTCGAACCGCGGACCACGCCATTGGCAAGATTGATGTAGTTCTTGCCCTTTTCGATTTGCGAAAAGCCGCGCTCGAAGGTCACCACCGACACATCGATGTTCTTTTTCACCGCATCGTTGAGGCTCGTGCCATTCGGCGAGGATGACACGAGACTGGCCAGCCTGGGCTCGTTGACGAGGGTGAAGTCGCGCGCATCGATCTGCCCGCGCAGGGGGCCATCCCCCTTCGAATCCAGTGCAACAAGGATGCTGCCGCCCTGCATCTTGTCATAAAAGCCGGTGAAACGCAGCACGGCACCCGCATCCTTCGACTGCAGGCTGACGGAACGGGCACCGCTTTCCGAACTGTCCGTTGCGATCACCTTCTGGCCGGATTTGGTCACGGCGTTGAAGGCAAGGCCCGAGACATGCGAACCGACGCCCTCATAGGACAGCGAGACATTGCCGAAACTTTCGGAATAGAAGCCCTGTACATCGTCGATATCGGCATTGACCAGAATGCGCTTCTTGTCATTGCTGTCGCCTGCCTGCTTCTTGTCGGTCACCTGGTTCAGCAGCGACCGCGCATCGAAGGATTTCCCCTTCACGTCGGCCCGGTAGCCATAGCCGGTGCGCGATATTTTGACGGCGATGTCATCCGTCCGGTTGAGACTGACCTGGCTGAAATCCGCGGATACCAGATCGCCCTTGACCACGGAGATGTCCCCGCGCAGCCGGAACGTCTCTCCGGCGACATCGAGATTGCGCACGCTGATATTGTCCGCATCCTGCTGCAGGCTGAACTTGGCGGTGGCTTTCACCCCTGCGCCCTTGGTCCAGCCGAGTTGCGCCAGCTTGACCTCGGCCTTGGACAAATCCGCGACAGCGACCTGCGAGCCATCCGCCGACTTGTCGATATTGATGCTGATCGGGCCGGATATGAACGGATCGAGACTTGGGAACAGCGTGTTGCGCGTCTTGTCGTCCAGCTGCAGGGAAACCGACTGTTTGCGCTTGGCCGGATTGCTGCCGAGCGGCTCGAACATGGTGATATCGGCCGGCACGCCATTCAGCTGCGCTTTGACATCGATATTCGCCTCGGTGTCGTTGACGTTCAGCGTCCCGTTGGCATTGGTTATGGTCTGGCCATCGACCTTTTTGGCAAGGTTCACGCCGTTCAGGGCGATCTCCGCCGACCATTGCAGGCTTCCCTCCGGCGCATGGCGAGTGACGGGGAACGTCACGAGGACATGGGTTTTCACATCGCCGCTGATATCAGCCGGTGCAAAGGGCACGCCTTTCACCGCATTGATCGGTTTGAAACCGGCGATTTCGGCGATGGCCGAAGCATCGCCGGCAATATTCAGATCAAGCTCCGACAGCACCGGACGCTGCGGGCCCCACGGGATGATCAGCGTGCCGTCCACAATATGCGCTTCCCGGTTGCCGGGCGTAAACGCCGAGCCCTTCAGCAGCTTGATCGTGGTATAGGCGCCGCGCACGCTGATCGCGCCATCCGCATCGCGAATGGGCGGCAGATCGCCGACAATATCGAAACGCGTGTTCTGCACATTGAAATCGACCTGCACTTCGTCCGCCGTCAGCGGTGGCGGCTTGCCCGGACCGTCGAAACGGCCGGCGGCAAACATCACGTCCACCCGGCTGTCCCTGACATCGCCGCCGAACAGATTGTCGAGCACCCAGCGGCGCGCGCCGGTCGCCACCCAGATCGGCCAGAGCTGCTTCACCTGCGCGGTGGGCATTTTCGGTATGCGCAGCGCCAATGTCATGGCTGGCGAACCCTTGCCGAACACCACACTGCCCTGCCCGTAAAGTTCGCTTTCGCCATCGGCGCGCACGGCAATCTCGGAAATGTCCAGCTTGGCCTCCCCAGGCGCAAACCGGCCGGCAATGCGGGCATTGAAGGCGAGCGGCGGCTCGCTCGAATCCGCCGGAGCGGAAACGGCTTCCTGCGTGATCAGTTCAAAACGATAGCCGGGATTGGCAACGGCAGCGACAGCCGTCGCATCCTCCGGCAGCGGTTCGGGTCCGACCGCCCCCTCGACAACCCCTTTGAAACCGCCGAAATGGATGGCTGACGGCGTAATCTCGACCTTTTCAGTACCGAAAACATGCTCGAAATTGATTTGGGCACCGGCACCCATATCCTCCACATTGCCGATGCTCACCGGTCCTTCGCTCACATTGAGCGAACCGGAGATCCGCATGGGTATGGCGGCTGCGGCTGCAACCCCGTCCAGCCTGATTTCAGCTTCATTGTTATAGGCGAGATAGGACGTATCCGGCTTTATGCCATCGGCATCGGGAACAGGTGCTTCGCCCTGTTTGCCGATCAGCGGAATCTTGCTGATCGCCAACGAGAATGAATCAATCCTGGCGCCAAGGGCCGCGCGCTTGACCTGTGCCGAGACGTCGATGACCTTTCCCCGCCATTCCACCGTCCCCTTGATGGCAACGGGGCCGCCGGTTTCCGTCAGTTCCAGATGGATGATGCGCAGGTTTTCCGGCCGGCCCGCAACGGTGAAATCAAAGCGTGTATCGGCAACCGTGATGTCACGGGTTTCCCGCTGATCCAGCAGCGAAACGGCATTTTGCAATCCGGTGAAAATGAGTTGGGACACACCGTCGAGGTTGACGAGTCCGCGATCATCCTGCGGCACGATCGACATGAAATCGAACGGCTCCTGGCTGGCACCAACTGTGATCTGCGCGCCGGTGAGTTCGAGGCTCTGCACTTTGACGTCGCCCTGCAGCAACGGCAGGGTGGCCAGACCGATGCGCACGGAACGGATATTCTTGATCTCCACCCCGCGCTTGACGTCCGAAATATTGACGTTGCGCGCCTCGAGCGCGACGTGCTTACGCTGGTCGAGGGAAATTTGCGCCGACTGGATCGTCGCGTCTGTATCGGGACCGACAACGGATTTGAGCGCAGTCTGCGCGCGTTGGGTCAGGGCCTCGCCGCCGATACCCACCCGCAGGACGACAAAAGCTATTCCGGCCAGAACCACAAGGAGAATCAGGAATGACGCAAGTGCCCCGCAGGCGAAACGAAACCGCGAGCGGCGCGCGGGCATGGCCACGGGCACCTCGCCTTGCTCGACCGCAGAGGGGTAATGATGAAATTTTAGAAAGTCCCGCTTTGTAAAACGGACTCTTTTCGGTTTCTCTGTCAAATTCCCAAGCCAATTGAGGAATCATGTGGGAAACCGTAGACGATTCCCGTGCCTCTCTTATAGTTGCCTAACTGAGGCGCGCATTCAATGATGAAAGAAAGGCTTTCCTATGACAACGCTCGATATCGGCAGTTCTGCCCCGGATTTCACCCTTCCCCGCGACGGCGGCGGAACGCTTTCCCTGGCTGAATTGCGCGGGAAACCTGTCGTTCTCTATTTCTATCCCAAGGACGATACGAGCGGCTGCACCCAGGAAGCCATCGAGTTTTCCGGGCTGAAGCCGGAATTCGACAAACTGGGAGCCAAGGTCATCGGCATGTCGCCCGATCCGACCAAGAAGCACGACAAGTTCAAGACGAAGTACGATCTCAAGGTGGATCTGGTCGCCGATGAGCAGAAGACCATTCTGGAAGCGTATGGCGTGTGGGCCGAAAAAAGCATGTATGGCCGCAAATATATGGGCGTTGAACGCACCACCTTCCTGATCGATTCGAACGGCAGGATCGCAAAAATATGGAACAAGGTGAAGGTTCCCAATCACGCGGCCGAAGTTCTCGAAGCAACCAGGGCTCTCTAGACCGAACTCAACCGCTTTCTACCTGAAATTGATGGAAAATCGGCGCTCCGTCAGGATTTGTTAACCATAACGGGGTGTAATGCCTTCTATAAATTGAAGCTGCAAAATGACGAGCGAAGCGGCCATGAAGAAGGCAAAACACTCCCCCATCTTCAGCAACCAGCAGGAACCCCACACGATCATCATCGCGCGGGGCGAAACGATCCGTCATTTCACCCTGCGCCCCTGGGCCGCCATCCTTGGCGGCACACTGGCCTTTGCGCTGGCCGGCACCTACCTCATTGCCACCTCCTATCTGGTTTTCCGCGACGACCTGATCAATGGCAGCGTCGCCCGTCAGGCGCGGCTGCAGCAGGCCTATGAAGACCGCATCGCCAGCCTGCGCACCCAGCTCGACCAGGTCACCAGCCGCCAGCTGCTCGACCAGCAGGCGATGGAAGGCAAGGTCGCCGAACTCATCCAGCGGCAGAAATCCCTTACGGAACGCCATGCCAAGCTTGCCCCCATGCTGCAGCGGGCAGAACACGCCGGCGCTGCCATTCCGCCCGAGGCGGACAGCAATGCGCCGATGGACAGCAACGGCCAGGATATCGTCAAATCGAACGATGATGACGCCTTCTATGGCATCGATCCGATCATCACCGGTCCGACCAGCGTGACCCGCAAACCGGCACCGCGCGATGACAAGCCGCGCAAGAGTGTCGACAAGGCCGAACTGCTGCTGAAATCGGTCAATACCTCGCTGACGGATATCGAGACCAAACAGATCGCCCAGATGCAGGCGCTGTCCAATACGGCCTACGAGAATGCCGACAAGATCATGGAAGCGCTTGCCGCAACCGGGGTGAAACCCGTTCTGGATGAAAAGTCGGATACGGGCGGCCCGTTCATTCCCGCCGGCAGCATTGCCCCGTTTGACGCCAAGCTGAACGATCTTGATCAGGCGCTCGAACGGCTGGAAGGCGCCAAGGCTCTTGCCAAATCCATCCCGATTTCCAATCCGGTCCCCGGCATGCCGGTTTCCAGCACGTTCGGCGTGCGCAAGGACCCGATCATCGGCTCGATGGCGTTCCACTCAGGCATCGACTTTCGCGCCATGAGCGGCTCGTCGGTGCGCGCGACAGCCAACGGCACGGTCACCGAAGCGGGCTACAATGGCGGCTACGGCAATATGGCGGAGGGCCACCACGGCAACGGCCTCTCCACCCGCTACGGCCATATGAGCCAGATTCTCGTCACCCCCGGCCAAAAAATCAAGATCGGCGACGTCGTCGGCAAGGTCGGCAGCACCGGGCGCTCGACCGGCCCGCATCTCCACTACGAGGTGCGCCGGAACGGCAGCGCCGTCAATCCCGCCAGCTTCCTGACGATAGGTCGCGAAGTCGCGGCCGAACTATAAGCTCCTGGATGCAGGAGCTCGGATCATCATAAAAAATCCCCGGCAGGACATCTCCTGCCGGGGATTTTTGTTCAGACAATACGCCTGGACTTAAGCGATATCCTGCACTTCCACATCGCTGCCGTGCACGCGGTGCGCCAGGGCTGCCTCCATGAACATGTCGACGTCGCCGTCGAGCACATCCTGCGGGCTGGTGCTTTCGACACCGGTGCGCAAATCCTTGACCAGCTGATAGGGCTGCAGGACGTAGGAGCGGATCTGGTGCCCCCAGCCGATATCCGTCTTGGAGGCGGAAATGGCATCGGCCGCCTGCTCGCGCTTTTCCAGTTCCGCTTCGTAGAGCCGCGCGCGCAGCATCGACCATGCCGTGGCACGGTTCTTGTGCTGCGAGCGTTCCGCCTGGCACTGCACGACGATACCGGTTGCGATATGCGTGATGCGCACCGCCGAGTCAGTCGTGTTGACGTGCTGGCCGCCGGCACCAGACGCGCGATAGGTATCGATGCGCACATCCGATTCCGTCACCGCAATCTCGATATTGTCATCGACGACGGGATAGACCCAGATGCTGGAGAAGGATGTATGCCGCCGCGCATTGGAATCATACGGCGAGATGCGCACCAGCCGGTGCACGCCCGATTCGGTCTTCATCAGACCATAGGCATTGTGGCCCTTGATCAGAATGGTGGCCGACTTGATGCCCGCCTCTTCGCCGTCGTGGATTTCGAGCAGCTCGACCTTCATGCCCTTGCGGTCGGCCCAGCGCGTGTACATGCGCAGCAGCATCGATGCCCAATCCTGGCTTTCCGTGCCGCCTGCCCCCGAATGCACTTCGACATAGGTGTCATTGGCGTCGGCTTCGCCCGACAGCAGCGTATCGATCTGGCGCCGGTCCACTTCCACCTTGATGGCGCGAATGGCTTCTTCCGCCTCGGTGACGATGGACTTGTCGCCCTCTTCGTCGCCCATGGCGATCAGCTCGATATTGTCTTCGAGCGACTGGCTGAGCGTGCGGATGGAGTTGATGCCGTCTTCCAGCTGCTGGCGCTCACGCATGAGCTTCTGGGCTTCCTGCGCGTCATTCCACAGCGCTGGATCTTCGGCAAGCTGGTTCAGATAGCCAAGGCGTTTGATTGACGTATCCCAGTCAAAGATGCCTCCTCAGCAGGCTTATGGCCTGCTTGATCTCGTCGACCAGCGTCTCGATTTCAGCGCGCATTGGCTGTCCGTTCCTTCTGTATATGCCATTGTTTTCGAATTGCGGCGGACCATATTCACTGGTCCGCGCGATGTAAAGTCTTCAGACTTTACGAAAGTTCACAGGCTCGATCGGTCAGAAAAGTCCGCCGCCGCCGCCCTGGATGACCCTGTTGACGTTCGGAGACTGCACCTCCATGGGCGCGCCCTCGGAGAAGGAATTCGCGCCAATGACGGAATAGCTGTCCGCAGGGCCCGTGCCCGGCTTGAAGGCTTCCATGATCACGTTCGGCTGGCCTTCGGTGGCGCGCATGCCGGTCTTGCGGTCAATCGCCACAACGGTCATGCCTTCCGGCACGCGGAAGTCAACCGAACGCTGGCCCTTCATGGCAGCATCCATGAAATCCTTGAAGACCGGGGTCGCAAGGCCGCCGCCGGTGCCGCCATGGCCCATGGGCGTCGGCGTGTCATAGCCGAGATAGAGGCCGACAACGAGGTCCGGCGTGAAGCCGATGAACCAGGCGTCCTTTTCGTCGTTCGTCGTGCCGGTCTTGCCGGCGATCGGACGGTTGAGGCTCTTCAGGATGGTTGCCGTACCGCGCTGGATGACGCCTTCCATCATCGACGTGATCTGGTAGGCGGTCATCGGGTCGAGCACCTGATCGCGGTCGTCGACCAGCTCCGGCTCCGGCTGGTTCTTCCAGTCCTCGGCAGAGCAGTTGTCGCATTTGCGCTCATCGTGCTTGAAGATGGTCTTGCCGTAACGGTCCTGCACGCGGTCGATGATCGATGGCGTGATCTTGCGTCCGCCATTGGCGATGATCGAATAGCCCGTCACCATGCGCATCACCGTGGTTTCGCCCGACCCGAGCGCCATGGCCAGAACCGGCAGCATCTTGTCATAGATGCCGAACCGTTCGGCATATTCGGCAACGAGCTTCATGCCCATGTCCTGCGCCAGACGCACCGTCATCAGGTTGCGCGACTGCTCGATGCCGTAGCGCAGGGTGGACGGGCCGGCAAACTTGCCGCCATAGTTCTTCGGTGCCCAAATGCCGAGACTGCCGCCCTGGTCGATGGAGATCGGGCCATCCAGCACCACCGATGCCGGGGTGTAGCCATTGTCCAGCGCGGCCGAATAGACGAACGGCTTGAAGGAGGAACCCGGCTGGCGCATGGCCTGCGTGGCGCGGTTGAATTCCGATTCGGCGAAGGAGAAGCCTCCGACCATCGCGAGCACGCGGCCGGTATGCGGGTCCATGGCAACCATCGCGCCTTCGATTCCCGGCACCTGGTGCAGATCGAAGGCCGTATCGCTGCCTTCCTTCTTCTGCACGAATACCACGTCACCAGGCTTGAACACGCCCTCCAGTGATTTCGCCGATGTGCGCCTGCCATCCTTGTAGAGGTTCATGGCCCATTTGATATCGGCGGCGGCAATCGTGCCCTTCTTGCGCGCGGCAACCAGGCTGTTGGCATCGTTGCGCTCGGGCTGCAGGCCGATGACGGCCTGTGTTGGCGTCACCTCGAGAATGACCGCGAGCTGCCAGTCCGGAACATCGGAAAACGCCTTGATCTCGGCCAGAGGAATACCCCAGTCGCCGATGGTGGAAATCGTCTTGTACGGGCCGCGGTAGCCCTTGGCTTCGTCATACTTGAACAATCCGTGCTGCAGGGCGGCGCGGGCCTGCACCTGCATCTTGGGGTCAAGTGTGGTGCGCACGGACAACCCGCCCTCATAGAGCGCATTTTCACCGTACTTGCCGATGATCTGGCGACGGACTTCTTCCGTGAAATATTCAGACGCGAACAGGTAGTTGCCGGTATGGCGCGGCGTAACACCGAGCGGTTCGGCCTTGGCCGTCTTGGCTTCGTCCGTCGTGATGTAGCCGTTCTCGGCCATGCGGTCGATCACCCAGTTGCGGCGTTCGAGCGCCCGCTCCGTCTGGCGGAACGGATGATAGTTGGACGGTCCCTTGGGCAGCGCAGCCAGATAGGCCGCCTCGGCGATGGTAAGCTCATTGACCGACTTGTTGTAATAGGTCAGCGCCGCACCGGCGATACCGTAGGAATTGAGACCGAAGAAAATTTCGTTGAGGTAAAGTTCGAGAATGCGATCCTTCGAATAGGCCTGCTCGATGCGGAAGGACAGGATGGCTTCCTTCACCTTGCGGCCCATCGTCTGGTCGGACGACAGGAGGAAGTTCTTCGCCACCTGCTGGGTAATGGTGGACGCACCAACCGGGCGGCGCGAGCCCCAATTCTGCACATTGACGATAACGGCGCGGGCAAGACCGCTGATGTCGATACCCGGATGCTGATAGAAGTTCTTGTCTTCCGCCGACACGAATGCGGCCTTCACCCGGTCCGGAATGGCCTGGATCGGCAGATAGAGGCGGCGCTGCCTGGCGAATTCAGCCATCAGCGCTCCATCGGACGCGTGAATGCGCGTCATGACAGGCGGCTCGTACTTGGCCAGAACTTCATAATCGGGCAGGTCTTTGGATACTTTGACCACATAGAGCGCTGCACCGCCCGCGGCCAGCAGCGCGACGACGGTACCGATTCCGAAAAAATATCCGATCAAGCGTATCATTTGTATCCGGAACCCGTTTCATCCATTTGGCATGTCGATAATCGATGCACGATCTTGGTCAATGCAAATCGCACTCCGGGAAGCAGTTTCCCGGTACTCCAACCGGATTACACAACGCCCGGCAAATTCAGTGACGCAATTGAGCGACAAATGTGACAAAGGCAAGGACAACCCGGTTCTGCGCACAATTTAAATACCAATTGTGGAGTTTCGGCAACGCACAGACAAGTATATTAGGCTCCGCGAACTGTCTGATGGTCAATCGTTGCATAAACGCTGTCGGAAACTGTCAATTCGATGCGCCTGCTGTCTTTTTTCCTGAAAATTCGCCAACGGCTGCAGCAAGCCGTTCCGCCACATGGGTCCGCCATGCCGGGTCGAGCATCAGTTTTGCGTCTTCGTCATTGGACAAATAGCCGATTTCAACCAGCACGGAAGGCACATCGGGCGCCCGCAACACCTGGAACCCGGCGAAACGGTGCGGATTGTTGATCATGTTCACATCGCCCTTGAGCGCCCGCACCACGCCCTTGGCGAAACTGAGCGAGAATGTATGCGTCTCGCGCCGGGTCAGATCCATGAGAATATCGGCAATTTCCGGCGTCTCATTGTCAAAGGCAACACCGGCAACCGCATCGGCCTTGTTTTCGCGGTCGGCCATGGCGCGCGATGCGGCATCGGACGCCTTGTCGGAAACCGTATAGACCGTCGCGCCGCGAATGTTGCGCTGGTTGATCGTATCGGCGTGCACCGAGATAAACAGATCAGCCTCATATTGCCGGGCAATGCGCACGCGTTCCGGCAGGCGCAGGAATTCGTCGCTGTCGCGCGTCATCTCGATCCGCAGGCCGGGAATCTTGCTCAGCTGATCGCGCAGCTCGCGTGCGAACATCAGGGTGACATCTTTTTCCATGATGCCGCCGGTGCTTTCCGCGCCGCTGTCTATGCCGCCATGCCCCGCATCCACGACGACGGTGAACGGCTTGGGCGCCTTGCTGACTTCCAGCGGCGCCGCACTGGCAACACGGTCGCCCTTGGGGCCAACCTGCGTGGATGCGGTGGGTGCATTCTGGTTTTTGATGGCATCGGCAAACTGCCGGTCCGACGAGGCGACAAGATCGGCAACAAGGCGATAGCCGGGACTGTTGTCATTCTTGAGCACGTCGACGCGTTCGACACTGAACGGGCCCTTCATGGTAAAGATGAGCCGCGAACGGGCATCGCTGATCATCCCGTAGCGCACATTGTCGATCAGTCCGCGCGGCTCCAGTGATTTCTTGTCAAAGGCAAAGACGGCTTTCGGCAAATCGATCACCAGGCGATGCGGCTCGCCCAGCAGCAGCGTCGACACCTCAGGCTCATGGTCGAAATTGATCACGACGCGGGTGCGCAGTTCGTCGCCAGCCGCCTGATAGGTCAACGCCGCCAGTTCATCGGCCGCAACCGCGCCCTGGCCGGATTGCGCGACAGCAACCGAGACCAGAAAGACTGTTACCAAAAACCGGCAGATCACATTCATGTCATTGCAGATGGACGCCGGCGCGTGCCGGGCAATCATCCCCTCTGGTGCTATTTCGTATCAGACGGAGCCACATTATATGTGAATGATAGGTAACTCGTCGTGGTTAATTTAATCTTATTAACCGCCTATCCCCGTTATCCCGCTGTTATCGTGACCGCCACTTCTGTGCCATAGCGATGACACGATTATGAAGAAGGCCTTGTCATAACGCGACACACCTCCTAAAAGCAAAGGTGGGTTACTTTCCGCCATCCGGAATCATGCTCGCTATGTCACGGCAATTGGCCGGCTGACACTGAAGGCAGAGACACGGAGTGGCAGAAGCGAAGCATCGCTGTGGTAACCGGAAAAGAATTTGGCGTGAGCAGACAGGGAATGTCGGCTGCGCTTTGTGTGAACGGCAGATGGCGCAGACAAGGCGCGTCGAGCCAGCCCTTTCGAGGGTGTTACCGCATAACCCCAAAGATCATTTTCGATTTTTGGATAAGGATTATGCGCAATCTTAGTTGTTACTGCGCCTCTGTGCGTCCGAAAAGACGCACGGCGCAGTAACGGGTCGGCAATGCTTCAGAGCATGCCATTCGTAGAGGTCGTTTCGTCAGGAACAGAAATGTTTGACACAGGCGTGACTATTACCGGCTTGAAAGCCGCGGGTGCTGAAAAGCAACACCGCGTGATGCCGTGTCTGTCTGTTTCTGCGAACCTTAATATATCCGGCAAATGTGAAACCGCGGCTCCGGCACCCCTATGGGCGTCCCGGTTGTCCCGCGTTTTGTGCGTTTCAGCCGGGGAGAAGAATCATAATGTCGGACAAAATGCTAATCGACGCCTCCCACCAGGAGGAAACGCGCGTTGTCGTGGTTCGCGGCAACCGGATTGAAGAATTTGACTTTGAGTCGGAACACAAGAAACAGATCAAAGGCAATATCTATCTCGCGCGTGTCACACGTGTAGAACCATCGCTTCAGGCAGCTTTCGTTGAATATGGCGGCAATCGCCATGGCTTTCTCGCGTTCAGCGAAATCCATCCTGACTACTACCAGATTCCGATGGCGGATCGTCAGGCGCTGATCGACGCGGAAGCGGAGGCAGCCAGCCAGGACGAAGACCACGAGGAAGCAGCCGGCGAGCAGCGCACCCGCGATCGCAACGATCGCGGACAGCGCAATCGCCGCCGCAGCCGTCGGGGCACGCGCCAGGGCGACGAATCGGTCAAGCTCGATTCGGCGGATGACGAGAACGCTGCCGCCGATGAAGCTGGCGAAAGCCACGAATCATCAGAGCAGGCTGCATCGGATGAGAACCCCTCTTCCGAAAACAATGGCGGGCAGACACTTGCCGCCGCCATCGACGCCGATGTCATTTCGGAAGCCGTTGTCGTTGACACCAACGATGCGGCTGACGCTGCCACGGATGCCGCTGAAAGGGCCGACGACGGCGACCACCAGCCGCGCCGGTCGAAGCGCCGGTCGCAGGACGACAAGGAAGAGCCGCATGACGAGCTCGACGAAGTCGATTCCATCGGTGCCGAAGATGCCATGGAAGAAGTTCCGACGCATCAGCGCTTCCAGCGCCGCCAGTACAACATCCAGGACGTGATCAAGCGCCGGCAGATCCTGCTGGTTCAGGTTGTCAAGGAAGAGCGCGGCAACAAGGGCGCGGCCCTGACCACGTATCTCTCGCTCGCTGGCCGTTATTCCGTCCTGATGCCGAACACCGCGCGCGGCGGCGGCATTTCGCGCAAGATCACCAGCATCCAGGACCGCAAGCGCCTGAAGGATATCGTCAAGGACCTCGAAGTGCCCAAGGGCATGGGTGTGATCCTGCGCACGGCCGGTGCAATGCGCACCAAGCCGGAAGTGAAGCGCGATTACGAATATCTGATGCGCCTGTGGGAAAATGTCCGCAGCCTCACCCTCGCCTCCAGTGCGCCGACCCTCGTCTACGAGGAAGGCAGCCTGATCAAGCGCTCCATCCGCGATCTCTACAACAAGGACATCACGGAAGTGCTCGTCGCCGGTGAAAACGGTTACCGCGAGGCCAAGGACTTCATGCGCATGCTCATGCCGAGCCATGCCAAGGTGGTGCAGCCCTATCGCGAACTGACGCCGATCTTTGCGCGCAACGGCATCGAAGCGCAGCTCGACCGCATGCTGCAGCCGCAGGTGACGCTGAAATCCGGCGGTTACATCATCATCAACCAGACGGAAGCTCTGGTGGCGATCGACGTCAACTCCGGACGGTCGACACGCGAACATTCGATTGAAGATACGGCCTTGCAGACGAATCTTGAAGCGGCAGATGAAGTCGCGCGCCAGCTGCGGTTGCGCGATCTTGCCGGTCTGATCGTCATCGACTTCATCGACATGGAAGAAAACCGCAACAACCGTGCGGTGGAAAAGCGCCTGAAGGATTGCCTGAAGGACGATCGCGCCCGCATTCAGGTCGGCCGCATTTCCCACTTCGGCCTGCTTGAAATGTCGCGCCAGCGCATCCGCGCCAGCGTGCTGGAAAGCACCACGCAGATCTGCTCGCATTGCGGCGGCACCGGCCATGTGCGCTCCGCCTCCTCCATCGCGCTGCATGTCATGCGTTCGATCGAGGAATATCTGCTGCGTCATTCGCAGAACAACATCATCGTTCGCACCACGGTTGCAACGGCGCTCTATGTGCTCAACCACAAGCGTCAGAACCTTGCCGATCTGGAAGCCCGTTTTGGCCTGACGATCAGCATCGAAGCCGATGAGAGCGTGGGTGCGCAGCATTTCGCCATCGACAAGGGTTCCATTGCGCTTGGTCCGATTGTTCCGCTGACTGAAACGCCGGCCCTTGGCATTGTCGACGACTTCGACGAGACCGATCCGGTGATCGAGGATATCGACGAAGACGCCGACAGCGAAGCACAGCCCGGTGAAACCGCCCGCACGGGCGATCAGGACGAATCATCCCGCAAACGCCGGCGCAAGCGGCGGCGGCGTGGCGGTCGTGACCGCCAGGAAGCGGCAGCCGGTGAGCCCGGCCAGGCCGTGCGCGGTGACACCGATGGTGATGATGCGGATGTTCCGGCCGTCGAAGGCGAGGATGCAGCAGCAGCCAAAGCCCGCGAGGAAGAGAACGAACGTCGCAAGAAGCGCCGGCGCGGCCGGCGCGGCGGACGCAAGAACCGTCGTCCGGAAGATGGCGATGATCAGGAGATCGCTGCCAAATCCGTGCCCGATGCGGAACCGGTCTTCGTGACCATCCCTCTGCCGGATTTCAGCAAGCCAGCGGCCGTTGAAACCAAGGCGACTGCGGTTGAAGAGACGGTTGTCGTTGCAGACACCGTGGTTGAAGCGGAACCGGCGGTTGCCGGAGACTCTCCGGCCAAGAAGGCTTCCCGCCGCAAGCCGCGCGCCAAGGCGGGGGCCCAGCCGGTCGCAGAAGCCACAGCAGAGGCTGCGCCCGTCGAAGCCGAAGCCGAGGCTCCAGCCAAGCCGAAACGCGCACCGCGCAAGACCGCCAAGAAGGCGGTTGCCGAGGAAACGGTTGCCGAGCCTGCGCCAGCAGTCGAGGCGGAGGCGCCAGCTGCCGCTCCGGCGGAAATCCAGCCGGAACCCGCTACCCCCGCAAAGGCGGAACCGGCAAAGGTGGAAAACAGCACGCCAGTCGTCACGTCCACCTCTCCCAAGGACAAGAAGGACGGCGAAGCGTCGCCCAAGCGCGGCTGGTGGCAGAAGAAGGGTTTCTTCTGAGAGCCAGAAACGCGTGGATAACTGAACTGGAGAACCGGCATCTTTGCCGGTTCTTCTTTATCAAGGCCCGCGCTATCCTTAAGCCGGGCCTCAGATTTGCCGGAATAATCCGCCATCTCACAAAAAAGAGAACACGGTTTGCTTCTCTTTCCTTCAAAGACCGACTTCGATACGAATAAGCCATGATGACAGTTCGACAGATCATTTCCCGTCAATCGTTGACTGCCATGGCGCGCAGCACGGTCGCGGCTCTCGTTGCGGGCGCTGTCAGCCTGGTCCAGACGAGCATCGCTGCGGCACAGTCCAACGTTCCCATCGTCCGCGATGCTGAAATCGAAGCGCTTGTAACCGACTACGCCACGCCGATCATCAACACGGCGGGTCTGGGCAAACGCGCCATTCGCATCGTTCTCGTCAACAACAGCAGTTTCAACGCGTTTGTGGATGGCCGGCGTATTTTCATCAACACCGGGGCGCTGCTGCAGGCCGAAACACCCAATGAGATCATCGGGGTGCTGGCCCATGAAACCGGGCACCTGGCGGGCGGACACCAGTTCCAGTTGCGCGAGCAGATGGCGCACGCCAAGACCATGGCGGTTGTTGCCGGGCTGCTTGGCCTCGGTGCAGCCGTTGCAGGGGCCGCAACCAAGCAAGGCGGCATGGCGCAGGCAGGGACAGGCGTGGCCATGGGCGGTACGGAGATGGCCATGCGCAGCCTGCTCAGCTATCAGCGCACGGAAGAAATGGCAGCGGATCGCTCGGCAATCACCTATCTCGCCAATACCGGGCAATCGGCGAAGGGCATGCTGACGACATTCGAGCGTTTCTCCAATGCCCTGTCGCTCAGCGGCACGCGCACCGATCCCTACCGCATCAGCCATCCCATGCCGCGCGAGCGCATTGCCAATCTGGAAACACTCGCCCGCGCCAGCCCCTATTTCGACAAGACGGACAGCCCTGCGCTGCAGCAGCGCCATGATCTCATGCGCGGCAAGATCGCGGCCTATACCGGCGGCGGCGCCAGCGTGCTGCAGAACTTCCGCAAGGACCCGAACAATATCGGCGCCCGTTACGGCAATGCCATCGCCACCTACCTCAACGGCTCGTCGCAGGAAGCACTCGGAAAGATCGATGCGCTCATCCGCGAGCAGCCGAAGAATCCCTACTTTCACGAAATGCGCGGCGAAATCCTCCTGAAGCAGAACAAGGTGATGGAGGCAGCGGCGGCCTACCAGAAGGCCAGCACGCTTGATCCGCGCAAATCGGGCCTGATCCGCATGGCCTATGGCCGCGCGCTGATGCTGAGCGGCACGCCCGCCAACCTGAAGGCTTCGATCAAGGAAATTCAGGCCGGCATCGACCGGGACCGCGAATTCCCCGATGGCTACGGCTATCTGGCGCAGGCCTATGGCCAGCTTGGCGACGGACCGCGTTCGGACCTCGCCGCAGCTGAGGAAAAATACTATTCCGGCAAGATCCAGGACGCACAGATCTTCGCCATTCGAGCCCAGCGCGCCCTTGCAAAGGGATCGCCAGACTGGGTTCGCGCCCAGGACATCATCAATTCCAAGCGCAATTGAGCATGATCATCCTGCTTTTTGCCAACACCGATACAAACAAGGACATGACGTTATGAAAAAAGTCGCTCTGGTAAGTGCATCCGCAGGCCTCGCGGTCCTGGCCGCACTCGGTTTCAGCCA
Source organism: uncultured Phyllobacterium sp. (assembly GCF_902479695.1). Lineage (NCBI taxonomy): Bacteria > Pseudomonadati > Pseudomonadota > Alphaproteobacteria > Hyphomicrobiales > Phyllobacteriaceae > Phyllobacterium > uncultured Phyllobacterium sp. Next base: position 198,872 of record NZ_CABSQF010000002.1, read on the forward strand.
ACAGGCTGTCATGGCACAGACCAGCACGGCTGCAACGCCGCAGCCCGCCATGTCCTCCACCGTCAACCGCGCCGAAGTTGAGGCCATTATCAAGGATTACCTGATCAAGAACCCGGAAGTGCTGCTTGAAGCGCAGGCGGCACTCAGCGCCAAGCAGGAAGCCTCGCAGCAGCAGGCACAGGGTCAGGTCATCAGCCAGAACCACGACAAGCTGTTCAACTCATCGCTCGATGCGGTCTTCGGCAATCCCAAGGGCGATGTCACCGTCGTCGAGTTCTTCGACTACAATTGCGGCTACTGCAAGCGCGCCCTGCCCGACATGGACGCCCTGCTCAAGAGCGACCCGAAGCTGCGCTTCGTGATGAAGGAATTCCCGATTCTGGGACCTGACTCCACCAAGGCCCACATTGTCGCCAAGGCGTTCAAGGCCCTGATGCCGGAAAAATACCTGGAATTCCACCGCGACCTCCTCGGCCGTGACGGCCGCGCCACGGAAGACGCGGCGATGCAGATTGCGGTCAAGCTCGGCGGAAACGAGAAAGCCATCCGCGAAAAGATGCAGTCACCTGATATCGCCCAGGCCTTCCAGCAGAACTACGACCTCGCCAACGCCCTGAACATCAATGGCACACCGTCCTACATCATCGGCAACGAGGTGGTTCCGGGTGCCCTCGGTGCCGATGCACTGGCGGAAAAAGTCAGCCATATTCGCAACAAATAGCGCTGCATTCATGCCAATGACTGCAGAAACCATTTGCGGACAGGCAATCGCGTGATTTTTCGGCTGGCGAACACCCGCTTTGTCAGGCAGTTTCGTCCGGTGGAGAAACATCGGACCTGCTACCTTCCTTGTGGATTGCTTCGCCATCCGGAAAAGAGAACTAGTTCCATTTGGCTATCCATTGCTCTATATGGGACCCGTCATCGGGTTCCGAAACCCGTCATTATTGTCCGGTATGGTATGAAACAGCTGATCTTTGTCCTCAATGGCCCGAACCTGAACATGCTGGGAAAGCGTGAGCCGGGAATCTATGGCGCTTCCACGTTGAGCGATATCGAGGCTCTCTGCCGTGCCGAGGCGGAAAAGCTCGGCGCCGGGATCGAATTCCGCCAGTCCAATCATGAGGGTGATCTGGTCTCGTGGATTCAGGAGGCAGGCGAGAAAAACGCCGCTGTCCTGATCAATCCGGCTGCCTATACGCATACATCAATCGCATTGCATGATGCCATCCGCGCGGCTGCCGTCACGCTGGTGGAAGTTCATCTGTCCAATATTCACGCGCGCGAGTCATTCCGCCATCACTCCTACGTTTCCCCTTTGGCCAAAGGGGTGATATGTGGCTTCGGAGTGGATGGCTATGTGATGGGCTTGCGCGCACTCGTCAAAGCAGCGGCACCGCAATAACAAGGGCTGCCGAACAGAAATAAGGGGCTTGAAAAAGCATGGCTAGCAGAAACAACGGGATCGACAAGGTCATGATCCGCGATCTCGCAGAAATTCTGAACGAGACGGATCTTACCGATATCGAGATCGAACAGGGCGACCTGCGTATTCGCGTATCGCGGCAGATCACGATGCAGGCTGCGGCACCGCAGGCCGTCTATGCGCAGGCTCCCGCCGCCATCGCTGCGCCATCCGCGGCGCCGGCCGATGCCGCCAAGCCTGCCGGTGATCCGTCCAAGAATGCGGTTCCCTCGCCGATGGTCGGCACGGCCTACCTCTCCCCGGCGCCGGGCGCCCGCGCCTTCATCGAAGTCGGTTCGAAGGTCAAGGAAGGCCAGACGCTGATGATCATCGAGGCAATGAAGACGATGAACCAGATTCCATCGCCGCGCGCCGGTACCGTCACGGCCATTCTCATCGAGGACAGCCAGCCGGTCGAATACGGCGAATTGCTAGTTGTGATCGAATAAATCGAGAGCGTGATGTTTCAGAAAATTCTCATAGCCAACCGCGGCGAAATTGCCCTGCGCGTCCTGCGCGCCTGCAAGGAGCTCGGCATTCAGACCGTCGCGGTCCATTCGACCGCCGACGCCGACGCCATGCATGTCCGCCTGGCGGATGAAAGCGTCTGCATTGGACCGCCCCCTTCGCGCGAAAGCTATCTGAATATTCACCAGATCGTTGCCGCCTGCGAAATCACCGGCGCCGATGCCATCCATCCCGGCTACGGCTTCCTGTCCGAGAACGCCAAGTTCGCGGAAATCCTCGAAGCGCACGGCATCACCTTCATCGGCCCCACCGCGGCGCATATCCGCATCATGGGTGACAAGATCGAAGCCAAGCGCACCGCAAAGCGCCTGGGCATCCCCGTCGTTCCCGGCTCCGATGGCGGCGTGACCGATGACAAGGAAGCCGCGCGCATCGCCGCTGAAATCGGCTATCCCGTGATCATCAAGGCTTCTGCCGGTGGTGGCGGACGCGGCATGAAGGTGGCGCTGAGCGAAGACGAATTGTCCGTTGCGCTTTCGACAGCGCGTACGGAAGCCGGCGCAGCCTTTGGCGACGACGCCGTCTACATCGAAAAATACCTGCAGAAGCCGCGTCATATCGAAGTTCAGGTGATGGGCGACGGCATGGGCAAGGCCGTGCATCTGGGCGAACGCGACTGCTCGTTGCAGCGCCGGCACCAGAAGGTCTGGGAAGAGGCCAATTCCCCCGCTCTGAATGCGGATGCGCGCGACCGCATCGGCATGATCTGCGCCAACGCCATGGCCGATATGGGTTATCGCGGCGCCGGTACGATCGAGTTCCTCTACGAAAACGGCGAGTTCTATTTCATCGAAATGAACACCCGCCTGCAGGTGGAGCATCCGGTCACCGAAGCCATCACCGGCATCGATCTCGTGCATGAACAGATCCGTGTTGCCTCCGGCGGCGGTCTCTCCGTCACCCAGGATGAGATCCGCTTCCATGGCCATGCCATCGAGTGCCGCATCAATGCGGAAGATCCCCGCACCTTTGCACCCTCGCCCGGCAAGATTACCCATTACCACACACCAGGCGGCCTCGGCATCCGTGTCGATTCCGGCGTCTATACCGGCTACAAGATTCCGCCCTATTACGACAGCCTCATCGGCAAGCTGATCGTGCATGGCCGCAACCGCGTGGAATGCCTGATGCGTCTGCGCCGGGCGCTGGATGAATTCGTGGTGGATGGCATCAAGACGACCCTGCCGCTGTTTCAGGACCTGATCAACAATCCTGATATCGCCAACGGCGACTACGATATCCATTGGCTCGAAAAATATCTGGCCGGCGATACCGCTATTGCCGAAGAAGAGGCATGACGGGCAAGGACCCGGCAGAGAACTTCAAAATAGACCCCGAGTTGCTGCTGCGCGCCTATGCAACCGGGGTCTTTCCCATGGCCGAAGAGGCTGACAACCCGGAAATCTTCTGGGTTCGTCCGGAACGGCGCGGCATCATCCCCTTCGAGAATTTTCACGTTTCGCACAGCCTGCGCAAAACCATCCGCCAGGGGCGCTTCGATATCCGTTTCGATACGGACTTTACCGGTGTGATCGACGGCTGCGCCAGCGGCAGCGGCGAGCGTGCCCGCACCTGGATCAACCAGCCCATCCGCGAAGCCTATGGCAAGCTGTTTGCCCTTGGCCACTGCCATACGGTCGAGGCTTGGCAGGAGGATCGGCTGGTCGGCGGTCTCTACGGCATCTCGCTGGGATCGGCATTTTTCGGCGAAAGCATGTTCTCGCGCCAGCGCGATGCGTCGAAAGTCTGCCTCGTACATCTGGTCAGCCATTTGATCGAAAAGGGCTTTACCCTGCTCGACACCCAGTTCACCACAACCCATCTGGAAAGCTTCGGGGCTGTTGAAGTTCCGCGACGGCAATACCAGAAGATGCTCGACAATGCCCTGGCGCAGTCAGCAGAGTTTTGAAACGTCATAGTCCTCGTGTGAATCTGTAGTATTGTGCCCCTGGCCGTAACTGTCGACGGGAGCAGACCGGCCGAATATTTTTCTGATGAACAGTGTCGGGTTGCGATCTCTCCATACGTCCTTGGACGGGAAGACCCAATCCATGCGAGGAGAACTGTTATGAAAATCAATGCCTATCTGAATTTTGACGGACAATGCGAAGAAGCATTCAAATTCTACGAGAAGGTCCTGAACGGCAAAATCCAGTTCATGGCCCGTTTTGGCGATATGCCGGAAGGTGCCCAGATGACCGGGTCGGAACATCTGATCATGCACGTCCATATGACGGTCGGCGACAATGCGTTGATGGGTTCTGATTCACCGCCGCCATACTTCCAGAAAATGCAGGGTCTGCAGGTTGCCCTTCATCTCGACTCCCCGGAAGAAGCCGACAGGATCTACGGCGCATTGAGCGAGGGCGGCAACGTCACCATGCCTATCGGCGAAACCTCCTGGGCGATACGCTTCGGCATGCTGGTGGACCGTTTCGGCACACCCTGGATCATCAACCACGCCAAACCAATGTAATCTGGTTTGGGCAGTTGATCCCGGTGCTCAAGTGCCGGGATCGATATCCGCTCGCAGCTACCTCTGTGGGTGTGCGTGGTTCGACAAGCTCACCATGAGGTAGGTGGTTTGGTGCAAGATTATGCACAAACGTCGCAGAATATGGCTCCCTGCAATCCCCAGCATCCCTCATGGTGAGCTTGTCGAACCACGCAGGGACGTTTATGCAACAGAAAACAATCAGCTTTTGGCTGGCGCGGGAACATCCGAGGACTGCTTGCAGCCTTTGAGCCAGACGTCGTACACGGGATGCTCCACGGCGTTGAGACCGGGGCTATCGGCAAACATCCAGCCCGAGAAAATCTTGCGGATCTTGCGGTCGAGGGTGATTTCATCCACTTCGACAAAGGTATCGGTTTTCGGTGTTTCCGTATCCGGACGCGTGTAGCAAACGCGCGGCGTCAGCTGCAGCGCGCCGAACTGAACCGTCTCATCGATATAGACGTCGAACGAGGTGATTCGTCCGGTGATCTTGTCGAGCCCGGAAAAAACAGCGATCGGATTGGAAATCTTGTCGTCGGCGGCATGCGCCGGTGCGCAAAGGCCGATAGCCATCAAACCGGCCGCGAGAAGACGGGCTTTGTTCTGGAACAGAAAGGACAAGTTGGGACGGATCATTTCAATTCCGGCTGTGTTCAGGCTGACGGGACAGTTTCATACCAGCCCGTCGATAATCGCCAATTGTGGCAGAAGAAAATCCGCTCAGGATCCCGGTGTCCACGCATCATAATCGCCCGTTACCGCAGGACGATTGTCGCCATGGGCGATGGAGCCCTTCGGACGGTAGGCAGCCGCGGAACCGGTCAGGTTCGGCTGATGGGTCTTTTCCCAGGCATGCGCCTTGTAGGTTTCACGCGATGGCGGCGTTTCGGCACGATGATGGATCCAGCCGTGCCAGCCTGCAGGAATGGCCGACGCTTCCGCATAGCCCTTGTAGATCACCCAGCGGCGCGTGCGGCCTTCGGAATCCTGCGTGCCTTCGTAATAGACATTGCCGAACTCGTCCTCACCGACTTTCGTACCCTTGCGCCAGGTAAAGACGCGCGTACCGATCGTCTGACTGTTCCACCAGGTGAAAAACTGTAAAAGGAAGGTCTTCATTGCAATCCTGCTTCGAACTATGTCGTTCAACTCTTCGGGTTATGGCCGTATCGCCGGGCGATAGCAAGGGTCAAGTTGCCGCTGGCACGGCTTCCACGAGCATTTTGAAACCGGCATGGCTCTTCTTGAACCCCAGCCTTTCATAGAACCGATGCGCATCCACGCGCTTGGCGTTCGACATCAGCTGGATCAACCCCACGCCGCGCGCCTTGCCCAGCGCAACGCAATGCTGGATCAGCTTGGCGCCGATCCCCTTGCCGCGCAGGTCGCTGCGCGTCTGCACCGCGCCGATGGTCATGTTGGTGGTGCCGCGGCTGGGCAATGTCGTGGTGAACGTCACCTGCGCCGTGGCAACCACGTCCCCGTCCAGCACGCCGACAATCAGCTCGTCGCAATTGCTGGCTTCAATCGCATCGAAGGCGCGCTCATAGCGCGGGAAAAATTCGGGATCCGTCGTGTCGCCATGGCCGCCGAGCACATCCTCGGCGAAAATCGCAATCAGCGCCGGCAAGTCCGCGCGCTCGGCGCGGCGAAAAACGGGCTCAGCGGCAGAGGTCACGGTGCAAGCTCATAGCCTGACAGGGATTTTTCCATGACCAGCACGGAAATACCGGAATTGGCTTCCCCCCAATTGTCCGTCCGCGCGCCTGTCAGATCAAAGCCCCGGCTTTCATAGAAGCGGCGGGCCTTCTGGTTCGATTCGATCACTTCGAGCTGCAGCATGAACACGCCGGGGAAAGCGCTTTCCACTTCCGCCAGCAGCAGCGAACCCACGCCGTTGCTCTGCTTTTCCGGATGCACATAGAGCTGGTTGAGCAGCGCCAGCTTGTGATCCTTTTGCGAGGCATAGGCCATGCCGTAGAGGTCGGCGCCATCATCGGCAAGAATGAACTCGGAATAGGGCTTTGCCAGCTGCTTTTTCAAGGCATCCAGCGAGTGGTAGCGATTGGTGACCGCATTGACCTTTTCAACGCCGTAGACATCGTCATAGGTGGCGTGCCAAGTCTCTACGAGCAATTCACGGACAGTTGCCAGATCGTCCTTCGTCGCGCTTCGAATCCACATGCTTTAATCGACAATCCCGAGTTTTGCCTTGACCAGATCGCTGACAGCCTGCGGATTTGCCTTGCCACCAGTGGACTTCATCACCTGCCCGACAAACCAGCCCGCCATGGTGGGCTTTGCCTTCGCCTGCTCGACCTTATCAGGATTCGCGGCAATGACATCATCCACGGCTTTTTCAATCGCTCCGGTATCGGTCACCTGCTTCATGCCGCGCTCTTCGACCAGCGCGCGCGGATCGCCGCCCTCGTTCCAGACAAGCTCGAACAGGTCCTTGGCGATCTTGCCGGAAATCGTGCCTTCCCTGATCAGGTCGATAATACAGCCGAGCTGATCCGGCGACACCGGCGACTCTTCGATGCCCTTGCCGGCCTTGTTCAGCGCGCCGAGCAGATCGTTGATCACCCAGTTGGCGGCAAGCTTGCCGTCGCGGCCTTCAGCCACCGCTTCGAAATAATCGGCAATCGCCTTTTCCGTCACCAGAATGGAGGCGTCGTAGACGGAAAGGCCGAGCACTGAAACAAGCCGCGCCTTCTTGTCATCCGGCAGCTCCGGAAGGTCGGCCCGCAGCTCATCGACATAGGACTGCTCGAATTCGAGGGGCAGAAGGTCGGGATCCGGGAAATAGCGATAGTCGTGCGCTTCTTCCTTGGAGCGCATGGAGCGCGTCTCACCCTTCACCGGGTCGAACAGGCGTGTTTCCTGATCGATCGATCCGCCATCCTCCAGAATGGCGACCTGCCGGCGTGCTTCATAGTCGATCGCCTGCCCGACGAAGCGGATGGAGTTGACGTTCTTGATCTCGCACCGCGTTCCGAATTCCCCGCCCGGCTTGCGCACCGAGACGTTGACGTCGGCACGCATGGAGCCTTCGTCCATGTTGCCGTCGCAGGTGCCGAGATAGCGCACGATGGTGCGCATCTTGGTGAGGTACGCCTTGGCTTCGTCGGCCGAGCGCATGTCCGGCTTGGAGACGATTTCCATCAGCGCCACGCCGGACCGGTTGAGGTCCACGTAGGACATTGTCGGGTTCTGGTCATGCAGGGATTTTCCGGCGTCTTGTTCCAGATGCAGACGCTCGATGCCGATCTCAATATCCTCGAACTGGCCTTTGTTATCGGGGCCGACCGAAATGATCATCGTGCCTTCGCCGACGATGGGCTGTTTGAACTGCGAAATCTGGTAACCCTGCGGCAGATCCGGATAAAAATAGTTCTTCCGGTCAAAGACCGATTTCAGGTTGATCTGCGCCTTCAGGCCAAGACCGGTGCGAATCGCCTGGCGCACGCACCATTCGTTGATGACAGGCAGCATGCCGGGCATGGCGGCATCGACCAGCGATACATTTTCGTTGGGCTCGGCACCGAATGTCGTGGAAGCGCCGGAGAACAGCTTCGAATTGGATGTGACCTGCGCATGCACTTCCATGCCAACGACAATTTCCCAGTCGCCTGTGGCACCGGAAATGAAACGCTTGGGTTCGGGCGTACGGGTATCAACGAGAGTCATGCTGGGCTGTCATTCCTGGCTAAATTTGTCTGTCTACTGGCTAGTCGAAACGGCCCCGTGAGGCAAGTGTTTCTCCATCCTGAAGCCGCGCGATTGCGGAAATGCGCCGCTTCGGCCTGTTTTTCCGGCGCAGCAATGCTAGGCTCGATTCCAGGCAGCGGTGATCGGGAGCGGATCGCCCGACACATTCGGAGGACACCGATGCAGAACATTTATGGCCTTGCCATCCCCGAAACCCTTGCCGAAACGGTCAGGTCCGAAACAACGGCGCTGGTGGTCTATGACATGCAGGTCGGCATATTGCGGCAGATGCAGGACGGCGGCGCCATTCTGGAAAAGGTGCTGCAAACCCTCGACATCGCCCGGTCCGCCGGTATCCGCATCTTTTTCATGCGCCATATGTCCCTGCCCAAGAAAATGGCTGGCGTATTTCAATACAAGCAGATGATGGCGTGGCAGCGCCAATCATCCGCTCAAAATGTCGAGCCATGGTTCCTGCGCGACAGTCCCGGCTTTGCACTTGCCCCGGAACTGGCCGTCCGCGATGACGAAGCCATTCTCGACAAGATCACCTTCTCGGCGTTCGAAGGCACGCCGCTGGCCATCGCCATGCGCGACTGCGGTCTCAAGAGTTTCATCATCTGCGGTATCGCCACGGAAATCGGTATTGATCCGACGGTTCGTCACGGCGCCGATCTTGGCTTCATCCCCGTCGTCCTGACCGATGCCTGCGGCGGCGGCCACGCGGAAGCGGCGGAGCGGTCAATGGCCAACCTGGCCTATATGGGTGACGCGATGCTGTGCACGGTCGAGGAACTCTCTGCAGCGGTTCGATAGACCAAGGGATATCAAGTGCGTGGTGCGTGGTTCGACAGGCTCACCATGAGGGAGGTGGTTTGGTGCAATGCCAATCGCAAAGGTTGCTAAATAGTGCTCCCTGCAATCCCTCGACTTCCCTCATGGTGAGCCTGTCGAACCACGCATGATTGTTCTGCAACGCTCTTCTCCGTTGCCACGCCCGCTTTCGCGTCTGGCCGTTGAAAGGTGGGAAAGACGGGCGGTCCCTGGAACGCGGGTCTTGGGTATTCTGGTATGCGATGCTTGCGATCCTGGGGACCACCCGCCCCGGCGTTTTTGAGGGTTTTGCCCAATGCGCAACCATTGAACCAAACCTCCCCGGCCGCACAGGTTCCTCCCTGTGAAGCCGAAGCGCCGATCCTTTCCCGACTTGCGAAGGTTTCCGGAAGCATTCCCGCCGGAAAGGACACGTTGAGAATAACGTGGGTTGGGACGTGTTGGATAAGTTGGTGTGGTTTTTATGTGGGATGGCAAAACTGTGGTGCGTGGTTCGACAAGCTCACCATGAGGGAGGTTGCATTTTGCAGAGCACTGGATTCCCTCATGGTGAGCTTGTCGAACCACGCACCACGAACAATGCAAATGCCCTCCAAATCGCCTAGCCCGCCAGCATTTCCCGCAGCACCATCCGCTTGAACGTCTCGACCAGTGCATCGCCTTCCCCGCGGTCGACGGAAATCGCCAGATGCATGGTGGCTTGGCCCAGCTGCATGATCAGGAAGCTGGAGCTTTCGAGCATCGCCCTGTCCGCCGCCGGGTTGATGCGCAAACGCGCCTCGGCAAGCACGGCGCCATTCAGGCGGCTGTCATGCAGATCGATATCGCGCAGCGCCTTGTCCGCCTGCGTTCCCGACCAGATGTCGCGCATGACGGGTTCGGCCAGAAACATCGCGTGATAGGTATCGATCAATTCTGCAAAAGATGACTGCAAGCCATTCATATCACTGACGTTTTGCAACGCGTCTGCAATGCATTCGCGCCCCAGTGCATTATACCTTTCCGCCAGCGTCCGGATGATCGATCCCTTGTCCGGAAAATACTGGTAGAGCGACCCGATCGATATTTCCGCCATCTGCGCCACATCGCTCATGCGCATGGCGTCGCTGCCGCCCGTGGCGATGAGCGTCGAGGCGCAGGACAGAATGCGCTCCACCCTCTCCCTGCTGCGCCGCTGCGTCGGCTCCTTGCGCGGCATGGTGGCTTCCCTGTCGCCGGAGGCAGGCACAACAGACGCAATCTCGTTCATGGGCAGGATCTCCAAGGTTCTCAAATTCCGCTTGACTCGCAGAATATGAGGATTTATCACATATTGCAAATGTGAGTGTTACTCATATTTTTTTGCAAGGGAGATCACCATGACCAGCAGCAACAGCATGTCGACAGCAAAACCCATTCTTATCGTCGGCGGTACGGGCAAGACCGGACGCCGTGTGGCGGAACGGCTCACGGCGCGGAACCTGCCCGTGCGCATCGGTTCGCGCAGCGGCAACCCGGCCTTTGACTGGGAAGACCGCAATACCTGGCTTCCCGTGCTTGACGGCGCCAAAGCCGCCTACATCACCTATTATCCGGACATTGCCATTCCCGGTGCGACAGAAACCGTCGAGGCGTTCACGCGGCTTGCCGTGGACAATGGCGTGAAACGGCTCGTGCTCCTGTCGGGGCGCGGCGAACATGAAGCCCAGCGTGCCGAAAAGGCATTTCAGCAGTCCGGCGCCGACTGGACCATCGTCCGCGCCAGCTGGTTTGCCCAGAATTTCAGCGAGAACGTCATGCTGGCCTCCATTCTTGCCGGCGAACTCGCCCTGCCGGTCGGCGATGTGGGCGAGCCGTTCATCGATGCCAACGATATTGCCGATGTGGTGGCGGCAGCGCTGACCGACGATCGTCATATCGGCCAGCTCTATGAAGTCACGGGGCCGCGTCTCTTGACTTTTGCGCAAGCGACGGAAGAAATCGCCAGCGCCGTCAAACGCGATATTCGCTATGTGACGATCACGCCGGAACAATTCTCGCAGGGGTTGGCGCAGGAACAGCTTCCGCCTGAAATCGTCGGCCTGCTCAACGAGCTCTTCACCCAGGTGCTTGACGGGCGCAACGAATATCTCGCCGATGGCGTGCAACGGGCGCTGGGCCGCGCCCCGCGTGACTTCTCGCACTACGTTCAGGAAACAGCAGCAACCGGCATCTGGTCGGATATTTCGGAGGGACAGTAACATGTGGCTACCTATTCTCACCCTTTTGGCCGCCCTGGGAAGCGGTCTGATGGCAGGGTTGTTCTTCGCCTTTTCAAGCTTCGTCATGACCGCGCTGGCCAAACTGCCAGCCGAACAGGGTATCGCCGCGATGAATTCGATCAACGTGACGATCCTGAATTTCTCGTTCACGCTGGCCTTTTTCGGCACCGCGGCGATCTGTGTCGTCCTCGGCGTGGTCAGTGTCATGCGCTGGGGTGAATCCGGGTCGCTGGCGCTGCTGGCCGGCAGCGTGCTTTTCCTTGTTGGCACCATCATTGTCACCATGGTGTTCAACGTACCGCTGAATGACACGCTGGCTGCAATCAGCCCGACAAGCGCCGAAGGCGCCAGTGCATGGACGAGCTATCTGAATGACTGGCTGCCGTGGAACCATGTGCGGACAGTGGCAAATTTCGCAGCCCTCGCCGCCTTCATCTTCGCTTTCGCCCAGCAGTCGCAGGCATGAAGCATCCGGTAAGCTGAAACGTTTATCCGCTCTGCCCAGACAATCGAACCCGGCCGTCCCCACGGCCGGGTTTTCATTTCCGGCACCCGTAAAAAATCACGCTTGCGACTAACATAAGTCTATGCTTATGTATCGGCATGTCCGAAGTCGATATATTCAAGGCTCTTGCCGACCCCACCCGCCGCGCCGTGTTCGAACGGCTGGCCGATGGCGAGAAGAATGCGACCGAGCTGCGCGAGGGTTTTTCCCTTTCACAGCCCGCCATGTCGCAGCATCTGGCCGTCTTGCGCTCCGCCGGACTTGTCGCCGAGCAGAAGTCGGGCCGCCACGTTCACTACCGGGTCAATCCCGACGGCCTGGCGCAACTGCACCAATGGCTCCACCGCTACCGCGCCTTCTGGCCGCAGCGCGTCGATGAGTTGAAACAGCTTTTGAGGGAAATGGATCAATGACCAGCGAAACAGCGCAAGCCGATACCGCACTGCGTTATGAATATGATCTGGATGCCGCGCCTTCAAAAGTCTGGCGCGCGCTGACCGTACCGGAATTCGTTGCCCGCTGGCTGCTGCCCGACCCGCAGGCGCCGCAGGAGGCACCGCGCATTTCGCTTGAAATGATCGAAGCCGACACCGAGCGTTTCGTTCGCTATTCCATGCGCGAAGAGGATGATGCCGTGGCTGACAGCATCGTCACCTTCCGGCTCAACCCCAACGGTTCGGGCGGCACCATTTTCAGCATCCTGCATGAACCGGTCGCCCTGGCGAAGCCGGTTGGCCGCACTGCCGCCAATGGCAACGTGCCGCCGACCACCATGCGCCTCGCCGCCTAAGCACACAGAAATTCAATTGATGAAGGAGTGTTCGCCATGCGCGACATGATGCAGCTCGTCCCTATGGTCGTGGAACAATCCAGCCGCGGTGAGCGGTCATTCGATATTTTTTCCCGCCTGCTGCGGGAAAGGATCGTCTTTCTGAATGGTCAGGTTGAGGACGGCATGGCGGCGCTGATCTGCGCGCAGCTGCTGTTTCTCGAATCCGAAAATCCGAAAAAGCCCATCTCCATGTACATCAACTCGCCCGGCGGGGTCATCACGGCGGGCCTTGCTATCTATGACACGATGCAGTTCATCACCTGCCCGGTCGCCACGCTGTGCATGGGCACGGCGCGCTCCATGGGTTCATTCCTGCTGATGGCGGGCGAACCCGGCCACCGTGCCGCCCTGCCCAATTCGAGCCTGCATGTGCACCAGCCGCTTGGCGGGTTTCAGGGACAGGCCTCGGATATTTTCATTCAGGCGCAGGAAATGGCGGTGGTCAAGCAGCGCATGACCCGGCTCTATGCCGAGCATTGCGGCCGCACGGTGGAAGAGGTCGAGAAAACCCTCGACCGCGACCATTTCATGACAGCGCAGGAAGGCCTCGACTGGGGCCTCGTCGACACGATCATCAGCAAACGCGACGGCAGCCCCTTGCAGCTTCCCAGTGCCTGACGACGGGCCACATCGACTTTGACATCGCCGTTTTCTTCTTTTATACGGCTCGTCCACACCGATGGAGTGTTTATGTCTAATCAGTCTGAGTCCCTCTAAAGCCCCAGCTTCTTTGAAGGTTGGGGCGTGAAAACAGGAGCCCCGCGCCAGAATTCTTTGGCAGCGGACGTGTTCTTATGGGCTTTTGCCCGTTTTCCCAGGACTTGGATCAATGGACATTTCGCGCGACGAACAGCGCATACTTCACCTGCTCGCCCAGGGCGGCAAAATCTTGCTTGAAAAAGATGAGCGCAGGGCCATCACGGATATCATCTGCCTGACCCGCGATGGTGCCCGCTACACAGCCTGCGACCTCAGGCTCTTCCGCAAACTCAAACAGAAAAAGGCCATCGCCTCCTCCGGCGGCGGCCCTTACCGGGTGACCCGGCGCGGCCTGCAACTGGTGCGCTCGGAGCTCGACAACCGGTAAAACAAACCGGGCAGCGGCACCGTCAGGTGCCGCCGCTCACTCCCGCAAGGCAGGAAAGACCATCACGTTATATTTTCAAAAATCTTCCGGTTCCGGAATCCGGCCAAAGGCAATCTTGGAGCCGATGTAATTGCCGGGTCCGGTCGTCAGCCCGAGATTGAGCGCCTTGGAGCCATGGCGCACGCGCACCCTGTCGAGCAGGTCCGAAACGCGCTCCCATTGGCCGCGCTGCTCGGTCATCCCTCGCGTGTCGAACAGATCAAGGCTTGCCTCCGTCTCGCTGGAAAGATCATGCAGCACGACGGTGACCGAACTGACCTTCTTCATTTCACCTGCCTTGATCAATTTCTCATGCAAATCATTGAGACAATTGAGAAAACTGTGATCATCCCGCGCCGGGCGGAACTGGCCTTCCACCGTCACGCGGCTATCCCAGCGTGTCCCGACGGTATAGCTGAGCGCTCCGGCGCGGTAATGCGACCGGCGCAGGCGGCGCGCGGCGCTGAGACACAGCAGCCGCGCGCATTGCAGCACCCTGTCCGGCGCCCGCCAATCCGGTGGCAGATTGCGGCCATGGCCGAACATGCGTTTGACGGTCTCCGGCTTTTCCACGGCGTAACCATGCAGCGCCGCAACAAAACGCTCGCCCTCGACACTGTTCCAGATCGCGCGGGCATGTTTGGGCGCCAGCGCCCAGAGACCACGCACATCGTTCACGCCGGACTGCCCCAGGCGCTGTTCCATTCCCTTGGAGATACCGGGCAGATCCTTCAACCTGAGGTCGAACAGCCGTCCCGGCAGGTCATCATGATCCAGCACCACGCAGCCATCGGGCTTGTCCATTTCAGCGGCGATCTTGGCAAGAAGCTCGTTGAGGGAAACGCCGATCGAACAGGTCAGCACCGCGCCCATTTCATCGTGCAGCGCCCGCTTGATGCGCGTCGCCAACCCCTGCGGGTCCCTGGCTTCGGAGGCCAGCAGCGTGCACGCCACCTCGTCAATCGAGCGCACGGCGGCAATCGGCACGCAGGTCTCGATGGTCGACAGAATCCGGTTGTGCATCTTCACATAGACATCGGGCCGCGCTTCGAGAAACACGATATCCGGGCAGAGCGCACGGGCATCGCGCACAGAGGTGCCCGTCTTGATGCCGAAGGGTTTTGCCTCGCGGCTGGCGGCAATGACGCTTGTATGCGGCGAATCCAGCGGCACCACCGCGATGGGCCGGTTGCGCAGCGCCGGATTGAGCTGCTGCTCGGCGCTGGCAAAAAAGCTGTCGAAATCCAGATAGAGCTTTTCCAGATGGGTCGGTTTGCGCATGGGTTCTGTTCTCGCTGCAGAATGAGAACAAAAATAGAACATGCAACCGTTCAATGCAAACTGAATCAGGAAATGCCGCTATCCCTGCTGACACACGGTCAAGCCCGCGCGGCATCCATGATGCGGAACTGGGTGGTTGTCGAGCCGTTCCAGTGGTTCAAGGCCAGATTACCCGCCACATGCATGGACTGGCCGAGATTGCCGAACAGAAAATCACCCAGCGGCCCGCCCGTTGCACGAAAGGCAATCGCGTTGATACGCTTGCCGTCTGCGCCCGCCAGCGTCGCCTTGACATGGTTCGTCCCGACGGTGCGGGCATCGACAAGCCGGTGGTGCGGCAGCACCAGCACCGGCTGCGGGTGGCCGGAACCAAACGGCCCGGCCCGCTCCATGGTCTCGTAGAGTGGCACCGTTGCGCCGGATGCGCTGAGCGCACCGTCAATGGCCAATGACTGGTTCTCGCGCAGCTGGCCGACCATTTCGGCCGCCTGCTCCTCGAAAAAGGCCCGCAGCGCGCCCATCTTGCCACGCTCCACCGTGATACCCGCCGCCATGGCATGGCCGCCGCCTTTGACCAGCAGCCCGGCATCAACGGCGCTGCGCACCAGTTTTCCCAGATCAAACCCGCTGATCGAACGGCCGGAACCGCTGCCGGTACCGTTGACGTTGAAGGCGATGGCAAAGACCGGGCGCCGGGCCCGTTCCTTCAGCCGCGCCGCGATCAGGCCGACAATGCCCGGGTGCCAGTCGTCGCTGGCCGTCACCAGAACGGCGGGTCCGCCGCCGCTCGACATTTCCAGCATGGCTTCGGCTTCCGCCTGCTCCAGCATCACGGTTTCCATCGCCTGCCGCTCGGTGTTGAGCCGGTCAAGCTCGGCGGCAATCCGCGCCGCCTCGTTCGGATCGTCCAGCGTCAGCAGCCGCGCGCCGAGCCCGGCATCGCCGATGCGCCCGCCCGCATTGATGCGCGGTCCGATGAGATAGCCGAAATGAAAGGCGCTGAGCGGTTCGCCGATACGCGACACCCGCGCCAGGGCGGCCAGCCCGGCATTCTGCTGCGCCCGCGCGACGAGCAGGCCCTTGACCACGAAGGCGCGGTTCAGCTCCTTCAGCGGCACCACATCACACACGGTGGCAAGCGCCACCAGATCGAGCATCGACAACAGATCCGGCGCCAGCGTTCCCGTGGCAATGCGCTGCGCGCGCAACGTGCGCAGAACCTGCACCAGGGTGAGGAACACCACCCCTGCCGCGCAAAGATGGCCCTGCCCGGACAAATCGTCCTCGCGGTTGGGATTGACCACCGCCGTGGCGGCAGCCGGCAGTTCGCCGCCGACCTGATGATGGTCGAGGACGACCACGTCGGCACCCGCCTCGCGCGCAGCCTCGATGGCAGCTGAGCTGTTGGTGCCGCAATCCACCGTCACGATCAGGGAAGCGCCATTTTGCGCCAGGTCGCGCATGGCCTGCGGATTGGGCCCGTACCCCTCGAAAATCCGGTCGGGGATATAGATATGGTTGGCAACGCCGTAATGGCTGAGAAAGCGCGAGAGAATGGCCGACGAACAGGCGCCATCCACATCGTAATCGCCGAAAATCGCCACCTTCTCGTGTTTGCCGATGGCCTGCGCGATACGACCGGCCGCTTTTTCCATATCGGTCAGCGATGCGGGATCGGGCATCAGGCCTTTGATGGTCGGGTCCATGAAAGCGGGCGCATCGTCCACCCCGACGCCGCGCCCGGCGAGAACGCGGGTGACGAGATCTGGAAAACCATGGTTCTGCGCCATGGCGAGCGCGATATTGGCTTCACGCGGTCCCAGCCGGTCAACCCATTTCAGACCGGTTGCAGAATGTTCAATGCCGAGGAAAAGCCGTTCTGGTGCCATGCAAGGGTTCAATCATCCGGCCGCGCCGAATGCAATGCTCCGAACGATCAATCCGGTGCACAAACGCGCAATTACTGCGGGGCTGTCGCGGGTGCGACCTGACCATTGACCGCCGGTGCCCCCAGATCGTTCATCGTCGTGGCAATCGAGGTCGCGAAATCGGCAAGGCTGCGCTCGGCCGCATCCTTGCTGCCCTTGGCGTAATTGGCAACGGGCTGGATCAGCAGATAGCGGCTGTGCATGCCGATCACGCAGACCAGGAAGGCGTGCTTCTCCTGTGCCGCATCCGCGGTGACGCACGGCATTGCCCGGCCTGCGCTGTAGGGCAGCGTTGTCTGCACCGCGATTTCGCCGGGCTGGGTCGAATGGTACTGGGTGGCCTTTTCAAAGAGATCGCGCACAACGGGATCATCGGGACCATCCTTGATCGGATAGGCGGCATCCTTGTTGCTGGCCCTGACGCCAGCCATCGTCACCGTCGCCCTGGCGTCAACGGCTTCATATTCGGCCGTCACGCTGAAATCCTGCGGATTGACGCTGTGTTTGACGAGGGTAAAGGGTCCGACCATCTGTGGAAACCGGTCGGCAATCGAATTGGAGCGATAACCTTGAATGAGATCAAGGTAAGGATCCTGCGCAAAAGCACCGTTCAGCGAGCCCAGAAGAACGAGCGTTGATACAAGGCAACCGGTTATTTTCGTTCGGATATTCATGGCTGTTCCACCGATCTGAACTCCCGCTCTGAAAATACCTCAAAAAGCATGGCCTCAATAGGGCATTTCCTATTGAGCCATCAACGCAGTTAACAAAATGCCCTGCAGCCCGAAGGAACTGCAGGGCAAAAAGTGTTTCAAATACCAGTTCTTACTGGAATTTTGTCATGTCCTGGTGTTTTGCCTTGATCTCGCGCACGGTCTGCGAATGCGAACGCATGACGATCGTGTGGGTCTGGATATAGTCGCGGGCGAATTTCACGCCGGACAGCATATTGCCGTCGGTGACACCCGTGGCTGCGAACAGCACATCGCCCTTGGCCATTTCTTCCATGGTGTAGATCTTCTTCGGATCGCTGATGCCCATCTTGGCGGCGCGGGCAATCTTGTCGTCGCTGTTGAGCTGCAACCGGCCCTGCATCTGGCCACCGATGCAGCGCAGAGCCGCCGCGGCAAGAACGCCTTCCGGCGCACCGCCGATGCCGATGTAGATATCGATGCCGGTTTCATCGGGATCGGTGGTGTGGATCACCCCGGCAACGTCGCCATCACCGATGAGGCGGATGGAGGCGCCGGTTGCGCGCACTTCCTCGATCAGGCGCGCATGGCGCGGACGATCCATGATGCAGGCGGTGATCTCATTGACCGGAACGCCCTTGGCCCTGGCCACAGCCGCAATGTTTTCCGCCGCAGGCGCATCAAGCTGGATGATGCCGGCGGGGTAGCCCGGTCCGACGGCAATCTTTTCCATGTAGACGTCGGGTGCGTAAAGCAGGTTGCCCTTTTCGGCAATCGCGATCACGGCGAGTGAGTTGGGCAGGTTCTTGGCGCAGATGGTGGTGCCTTCAAGCGGATCGAGCGCGATATCGACCTCGGGGCCTGTGCGCGTGCCGACTTCTTCACCGATGTAGAGCATCGGCGCTTCGTCGCGCTCGCCCTCGCCGATCACCACGGTACCGCTGATGGGAAGACGATTGAGTTCCTGACGCATGGCATCCACGGCAGCCTGATCGGCAGCCATTTCATCGCCGCGCCCGCGCAGACGGGCAGCGGCAACGGCGGCACGCTCGGTCACGCGGACGAGCTCAAGGGTCAAAATACGGTCGAGGCCCATCGAAGTCTGGTCAGAAGTTTTCGGCATAATCTATCCTGCGTTCGTGTGGGAATTACCCTTTTGCGGATCAACAGGGTACTTCCTAGCATTGCTGTGCAAACCTTTTGTCAAAGTCGCAGAGCAGCGGCAAGACCCCGCCGGCAGGAAAGTGCCTTCACCGAAAAAGCTAATCGATTAAACGGGGTAGCGGCCGTTCACGAAGCAATACAAGCCTTTTACAAACGGTCATGGGCCGGCTGTGTCAGCCGGCGCGTTCGATGCGGATCATCTGCGGCTTGTCCGTGGAATGACCATCCTTCACGATGCCCTCAAGCGCCTTCTTGACAGCCGCCTCGGTGGTTTCGTGCGTGACGAGGATGACTGTCTTGGTCGCATCCGGGTGGCTTTCCGCACTCTGACGCTGGACGATGGATTCCAGCGAAATGTCATTGTCAGCCATGCGCTTGGCAATCGCCGCAAAAACGCCAGCGCGGTCATGCACGGTCAGACGGATGAAGTATCCGCCCTCGTGCGAGCGCATTTTGGCGCGTTTGTAGGGCGCCAGCGATTTTGCCGGCGTCCCGAAGACGGGGCCATGCTGGAAGCCCGGACGGCTCTTGGCGATGTCGGCGAGATCACCGATGACGGCGGATGCCGTGGCGGCACCACCGGCGCCCGGACCCGACAACAGCAATTCGCCGAGAAGATCGGTTTCGATAGCGACAGCATTGGTCACGCCATGCACCTGCGCAATCACCGATTCGACCGGCACCATGGTCGGATGCACACGCTGCTCGATGCCGCTGTCTGTCTTCAGCGCAACGCCAAGCAGCTTGATGCGGTAACCGAGCTCGTCGGCCGCCTTGATATCGGCCAGCGAGATATTGCTGATCCCTTCGAGATAAATGTCATCGGCGGCAATCTGCGTGCCGAAGGCAAGGCTGGTCAGGATCGCCAGCTTGTGTGCGGTGTCGTTGCCCTCGATATCGAATGTCGGATCGGCTTCCGCATAGCCGAGACGCTGGGCATCGGCGAGGCAATCCTCGAAGGAAATACCCTCGTCCCACATCCGCGTCAGGATGTAGTTGCAGGTGCCGTTCATGATGCCGTAGACGCGCGACACGGTGTTGCCGGTCAGGGACTCGCGCAGGGCCTTGATGACGGGAATGCCGCCAGCCACCGCCGCTTCGAAGTTGAGCAGGACGCCCTTCTCCTCGGCAATTTTGGCAAGAGACACGCCATGCTTGGCCAGAAGCGCCTTGTTGGCGGTGACCACGTGGCGGCCGGATTTCAGCGCCGCCTCGACGGCAGCGCGCGCCGGACCCTCGTCGCCGCCGATCAGTTCGATGAACACGTCGATATTGTTCGATTTGGCCAGGGCAACCGGATCGTCGAACCATGTGGCCGACGAGAAGTCCACGCCGCGATCCCGCTTGGCATCACGGGCGGACACGGCGGTGACGATGATTTCCTTGCCGCACTGACGGGTGAGCATCTCGCCCTTGTCCCGCAAAATTTTCAGAACCGAGGCACCAACAGTGCCCAGTCCGGCGATTCCCACGCGCAGCGCATCACTCATCGTTCATTTCCCTGAAGTGTTTTAGCCTGAAGCGGCGCCCGACGGCGCCGCGAATTCCGATGTCGGCATGCCGCTCAGCGGCGTGCGTTCAACGGAATGACGTTGTGCAGCTTTTCATCCGCCGTTGCAAGGAACCGCTTGAGGTTGCGGGCTGCCTGACGAATGCGATGTTCATTCTCGACCAGCGCGATGCGGATGTAGTCATCGCCATGCTCGCCGAAGCCGATGCCGGGCGCCACGGCGACATCCGCATGCTCGATCAAAAGCTTGGAGAACTCCAGCGAACCGAGGGCGCGGAACTTTTCCGGGATCGGCGCCCAGGCAAACATCGTCGCCGCCGGTGACGGGATATCCCATCCGGCACGGGCGAAACTGTCGACAAGGACATCACGGCGATGCTTGTAGACCGCACGCACTTCCGCAATGTCGGAACCATCGCCATTCAAGGCAGCTGCAGCGGCAACCTGAATGGGCGTGAACGCGCCATAATCGAGATAGGATTTGACCCGGGTGAGCGCCGAGATCAGGCGTTCATTGCCGACGGCAAAGCCCATGCGCCAGCCCGGCATCGAGAATGTCTTCGACATGGAGGTAAACTCCACGGCAACATCGATCGCGCCCGGCACCTGCAGGACGGACGGAGGCGGCGCGTCGTCGAAATAAATCTCGGAATAGGCCAGATCCGACAGAATGATGATTTCATTCTTGCGGGCGAAGGCAACCACATCCTTGTAGAAATCCAGCGATGCCACATGGGCGGTCGGATTGGAGGGGTAGTTGAGGATCAGCGCCAATGGCTTCGGAATGGAATGGCGGATACCGCGTTCCAGCGCCGGAATGAACTGGTCATCGGGCATCGCCGGGATCGAACGGATGACGCCGCCGGACATGATGAAGCCGAACGCATGGATCGGATAGGTCGGATCAGGGCACAGCACGACATCGCCGGGCGCGGTGATCGCCTGCGCCATGTTGGCAAAACCTTCCTTGGAGCCAAGGGTCGCCACGACCTGCGTGTCGGGATTGAGCTTCACGCCGAAACGCCGCTCATAATAGGCGGCCTGGGCACGGCGCAGACCGGGAATGCCCTTCGACGACGAATAGCGGTGGGTGCGCGGGTCCTGGACGGCCTCGCACAGCTTGTCGACGATGCCCTGCGGCGTCGGCAGGTCAGGATTGCCCATACCCAGATCGATAATGTCCGCACCGGCCGCTCGCGCGCTCGCCTTCAGGCGATTGACCTGTTCAAAAACGTAAGGTGGCAGGCGGCGAACTTTATGAAATTCTTCCATAGGTTTGGGTCCGGTAAAAATGGGTTCAATGTGCGGGTGCGCTATACACCCAAACTGTACGGCGGTCGAGCGATCATTGACACCGCGCGTCGCGCGCCGGGTCAATCGCCGTCATGCCATCCAGCCCGGGATTCTCCTGAGCAAGACACCCATTCGTGGTGTCTTCATGACCTTGCCGGCAATGGGCTATTGCCCGCTTTCAATAGCCTTCAAATCGTCCTGCTGCTGCTGGACCAGCTTCTTCATCTCGGCCTGGCGCCGGGCAACCGCTGCCGGATCGGCGGTGGCATTGCCCTGCCCGCCTTTGGCCGCCACCAGCTTCTTCTGCAGATCGTCCTTCTGCTGCGGCGTCAGCTGTGCGGTCTCGCCCTTCGGATCGGGCGTGAAAACCGGAAAGGTGCCGGTGTTGACAGGACCGGTCAGAGGCGAATTCGACATGGGCTCGGGCGGCATGTTCGCGCAGGCGCTCAAACCGGCAATCAGAACGGCGCCAACCGAGAAGCGGATGATGGTTTTGACCGAGATATTCATTGTTTGTCCTGACTGCCGGAATCGATATTCATCATAGTGATATGAAATGCACGTTAGAGGGATAGCATTAGAGCAACCGACATTCAAATGGGTTCAATTCCGTTTCTCCCATGGAAATACAATCTGCGAAGATGGTGACAAGGCCGTGATCTTTCCTGCACAATGACCGCAATTGAATGTCCGTTGCTCTGACTTGTGGTATCATGTCTATTATGCTGATCGGGAGGATCGGCGGGAGGAGTGCACATATGGACAATCCGGGCGACAAGAGTGCAAAAACGCCGAACCTCGACAAATATGTCATCAAGGATCCGGAAGCTTTCGCGCGCAATGTCGCCCATATGATCGAACAGGCCGGCAAGGCCGCCTCTGCCTGGGTCGAGCCGCGTGAAAAAGGTTTGAAGCGCGACACGATCGCCGATCCCGTCACCGATGTGGTGAAAACCCTCTCGCGTGTTTCCGAATACTGGCTGTCCGAACCGGGGCGCGCGCTGGAGGCGCAGACCAAGCTGTTCGCCAGCTATATGGCCATCTGGTCCAATTCCATCCGCCGCATGAGCGGCGAACAGGTCGATGACGTCGTCAAGCCCGACAAGGGCGACAAGCGCTTCGCCGACGAGGACTGGGGCAGGAACGCTTTCTTCGACTTCCTCAAGCAGGCCTATCTCGTCACGGCAAACTGGGCCGGCGAACTGGTCACCCATGCCGAAGGCCTCGACGATCACACGCGCCACAAGGCGGCGTTCTACGTCAAGCAGCTGACGACGGCGATATCGCCCAGCAACTTCCTGCTGACCAATCCGGAACTCTACAAGGAAACGGTCGCCAGCAATGGCGAGAACCTGGTCAAGGGCATGAAGATGCTGGCGGAAGACATCGTTGCCGGCGGCGGCGACCTGCGCCTGCGGCAATCGGATATGACCAAATTCGCCCTCGGTGAAAATGTCGCGACCACCCCCGGCAAGGTTATCGCGCGCAGCGATGTCGCCGAAATCATCCAGTATGAACCCTCGACACCGGATGTGCTGAAACGCCCGCTGCTGATCTGCCCGCCGTGGATCAACAAATTCTACATTCTCGATCTGAACGCCGAAAAATCCTTCATCAAATGGGCCATCGACCAGGGACACACCGTGTTCGTGATTTCCTGGGTCAATCCGGACCACCGTCACGCCATGAAGGACTGGACCGCCTATATCAATGAAGGCCTGCGCTTCGGCCTCGACACCATCGAGAACGCAACGGGCGAAAAAGCCGTCAATGCCATCGGCTACTGCGTCGGCGGAACGCTTCTGAGCGCCGCCCTCGCCCTTTTTGCCCAGGAAGGCGAAAACAGGATCCGGAGCGCGACCCTTTTCACCACGCAGGTCGATTTCACCTATGCGGGCGATCTCAAGGTTTTCGTCGACGAAGATCAGATTCGCGCCCTGGAAGCCGCCATGTCCGCCGAAGGCTATCTGGACGGCACGCGCATGGCGACGGCCTTCAACATGCTGCGTTCCGGCGACCTGATCTGGCCCTATGTCGTCAACAACTACATGCGCGGCCGCGATCCTGTCCCATTCGACCTTCTCTACTGGAATGCCGATGCCACGCGGATGAGTGCGGCCAACCACTCCTACTATCTGCGCAACTGCTATCTCGACAACAATCTGGTGCGCGGGATGATGAAGCTCGCCGGGCAAAACCTGTCACTGGGCGATGTCAAAATCCCCATCTACAATCTCGCCGCCAAGGAAGACCATATTGCGCCGGCACTGTCGGTTTTCACCGGCTGCAAATATTTCGGCGGCGACGTCACCTATGTCCTGGCCGGCTCCGGCCATATCGCCGGCGTGGTCAATCCGCCCGCCAAGAACAAGTACCAGTATTGGACCGGCGGTTCGCCCGTCGGCGCGTTCGACGAATGGCTCACCAACACGTCGGAACATCCCGGCTCCTGGTGGAATCATTGGCATAAATGGATCGAATCGCAGGACGACGCGCGCGTTCCCGCACGCCAGCCCGGTGAAAATGGTTCGGAAATTCTCGGCGAGGCGCCGGGAACCTACGTGCGCATCCGCGTGTAAAAATTCGCTGTTTTGCTGGCTTTTGAGCCTATCCTGGTCGTGAAAACCATGGCAGGAAGGTGGCCAATCACGTTTTCGCCTCATTCTGGCTATAGCCCGGAGCTTGTGGAGACGTTTAAAAATCGTTAACTTTGCGCTCTCTCTGCCGGTGTTTTTGCACTTCAACTAAACTTCGCGAGCATCCTGCTCATCTCAAAGCGGATTGGACTGAACCATTGCAAGAGCCGGAAAAGACGAGACGGGGGAATCGTTGAACAAGCTGTCAGCCTCAGTAGCAGCCTTCCGGGCGAGCACCGCTATTTGCTTCGTAACGATTTTTGCGATGGCGACGGCATCCTGCACGTCGACAGGGTCGCCACCGACTGCCGGCTCCGTCCTCAACGTCGCCTCAGCCACCACAAGCACCGCGACAGCCAGCGCGAATGCGATTCCGGCAGCCGGACCGGAAAAAGCATCACCCGAAGCACTGGCCCTTGCTGGCGGCGCCGAGACAACCGCCGCCAAAGCAGCCAATCAGGCCGCCGCGTCGGCGGAACAGGGCAAAACGGTTGCCGCCCATCCGCAATCGCCGAAGGAGGCAGCCGCCGCTGAGGCCACAGCCAAAACGACGGCGGAAACCGGGCAGCACGTCACAGCCTTCGCGCCCGCGGTGGTAAAGCCGCCGGTGAAGACATCGCTGTTCGGAAGCGCCGCGCCTGAAACGGTCGAGCAACCGCAAGCAGCAGAATCGCATGCCGCTCCGGAAACCGGCGCAAAGCCAACCAAGGCGGACGCGGAAGCCAAGGCGGCACAGGTTGCATCAGCCGGTGCCGGGCAGACAATCACCGTTCCCGAAGCCAAACCGGCAGCGCATGCACCGGCACCCGACAAGGACAATGGCTTGCTGGTGCGGCTCTTTGCCAACAATGCCGGTGCTGCCGCGTCGAAGCGCCAGGTGGCCGTCATTCAGCCCAAGGCGCAGGCACAGCTCAAGGCCATCAGCGGCAACGCGCCGGTACAGGTGGCCAGCGCCGCCGGATTGCCGTCGCCGTCGAACTACCGGCCGACCGAACATCTGTCGTCCCTGCCCGGCGTGCGCCCCAATGGCGGCATCCAGATCATGCAGCGCGACAGTCTCTATCAGGACGACGACGAATCAGCCGCCGCGCCGGTGATTCTGGCTTCGGCGGCCGGACTTGCACGGCTGGCCCCCAATGGGCTCAAGGTTCAGCGCGAAAGCGTGGATGTCGCCTGCCTGAAACCGCAACTGGTCGGCATGCTGAAAACGATCGAACGCCGCTTCGGCAAATCGGTGATCGTGACGTCAGGCTATCGCAGCCCGCCTTACAACCGACTCGTGAACGGCGCCAAGGCCTCGCTTCACATGTCCTGCGCGGCAGCGGATATCCAGGTTCCCGGCGTTTCCAAGTGGGATCTGGCGAATTTTGCCCGGACAATGCCGGGTCGCGGTGGCGTTGGCACCTATTGCTATACCGAATCAGTTCACGTGGATATTGGCCCGACTCGCGACTGGAACTGGCGCTGCGGCAGCCGTCGCGGCTGATCCGGATTAATTGCGGTCGCTCCCGGCCGCCCATGCGCACTGCATTTGTACACAGCCCCGCGAAGAATTTTCACTTTTCCCAAAAAAGAATGAAATATGGGGTTGCAGTCGAAAAACTGTTTCACTATAAGCCGCTTACCTGCAGGCGCCCATCGTCTAGCGGTTAGGACGGCGCCCTTTCACGGCGCAAACAGGGGTTCGATTCCCCTTGGGCGTACCAGGCTTTCTCCCTGTAAAATCAGCATATTGCAGAAGCCGGCTCATACGCCTGCGCTTCATCCTTTCATGCAAAACGGCCAGCCCCCGCAAGAGCCGGCCGCGCTGTCTTTGGTCCTTACAGCTAGTTGGCAGGGGCCGGCTTTGCCGGTTCCGGTGCCGGAGTGGTTGGAGCTGCGCCGGGTTTTGCGGGCTCCTGGGTGGTCGCAGGCGGCTTGCTGCCGCCCTCAGATGGCTTGTTGTCGCAAGCTGCCAATGTGAACGCAGCGACCGCTAGAACGGGTACGAAAAACTTACAGTTCATCATGTCTCCTCCTATGCGTTTCACCCGCCGTGGGCAGGCGCATACAGGATGAGACAGCACAGACGATGATAACAGACCTGCATGTTCAAGCTTTGTCACCGGCTGTTAAAGAAAGTTATGAGGCTCCATACCTGACCTGACCTATCATCAATCACTGCTGAGATTCCGATCTCCGGCAGTAGGGTTCGGTTTAACCTCCAAACCAACCCGAATTCTCCCACCCCAGAGCAAATTTGCCTGCCTTTCCCAAGGCAGGCCTTTTTTGTCTGCGGCCTGACCTATCCGCCGCCTTCGGTCTCGGTTCAGTGCCTGCGAATAGGCACAGACGAGCCACAATCTAAGCATGTTTTTCCCATCCTATGTCATCATGCAGGAAAACATATTCATGAGCAGACAAACGAAGATAACAGTGACGTTCTTTCTGGCCGGCCTTGCTGCGACGGCTGCCATGCTCATGGCCAATCTGTCCCTGGCCGATGTGATCAGGACGGTTCAGGGCCTGTCCTGATGTTTCAGGCGCGATTTGCGATTGTCCGGCCTTCCCCGGTCGGGTAGATCTCGCGGATGATTTTCCCTGCCCCTCTCGTCACCGGCCGACTGGTCCAGCGTTACAAGCGCTTTCTTGCCGATATCATCCTCGATGATGGCAGCCCGATCACCAGTTCCGTACCCAATACCGGCTCCATGCTCGGGCTGACCGATCCCGGCATCCGCGTCTGGCTGTCCTTGTCCGATGACGGCAAGCGCAAATATGCCCATACGCTGCAGATCGTCGAAGCGCAGGGCACGCTGGTCGGCATCAATACGGGCCTGCCCAACCGGATCGCCGAGGAAGCCATTGTGGCGGGGCTTCTGCCCGTCCTCGGCGGTTATGGCGCGCTCAAGCGCGAGCAGAAATATGGCGTGAATTCCCGCATCGACATTTTGCTGACCGATCCGGAACGGCCGACGGCCTATGTCGAAGTGAAGAACGTGCACTTCTCCCGCACGGCAAATCTCGCGGAATTTCCCGATTCTCCGACCGCCCGCGGCGCAAAACATCTGGACGAGCTTGGCAACATGGTTGAGAATGGTCACC
The DNA here is from genome assembly GCF_902479695.1 of uncultured Phyllobacterium sp. Taxonomy (NCBI): domain Bacteria; kingdom Pseudomonadati; phylum Pseudomonadota; class Alphaproteobacteria; order Hyphomicrobiales; family Phyllobacteriaceae; genus Phyllobacterium; species uncultured Phyllobacterium sp. The sequence continues at coordinate 226,198 of NZ_CABSQF010000002.1, forward strand.
GTGGTGTCATGCTTTACGTGATCCAGCGCGATGACTGCGACCGCTTGCGAATCTGCGGCGACCTAGACCCGGTTTACGCAAGGGCGTTCGAGCGGGCAATGCGCCGCGGGGTTGAAGCTTACGCAATAAGATGCCACATCACGCCTTCGGGCATTGCTGCAACAACTGCGATACCCATTATTGATTGACGCCAAGCGGAAAGCACCATGGTCACCTATCTCGATGCGCAGACAGCGCCCCTGAAGAACACCGGACAGATCAGGCTTCACGGCCCCGAAGGTTTCGCCGCCATGCGCAAGGCCTGCCAGCTCACGGCACGTTGCCTGGACGAGCTCGCCGGTCTGGTTGAGCCGGGTGTGACCACCAATACCATCGACCGCTTTGTCTTCGAATTCGGCGCCGATCACGGTGCCCTGCCCGCAACCCTCAACTATCGCGGCTACACGAAATCGTCCTGCACGTCGATCAATCACGTCGTCTGCCATGGTATCCCTGACGACAAGCCGCTGCGCGAAGGCGATATCGTCAATATCGATGTCACCTACATACTCGACGGCTGGCACGGCGATTCCAGCCGCATGTATCCCGTGGGCGAAATCAAGCGCGCCGCCGAACGCCTGATGGAAGTGACGCATGAAAGCCTGATGCGCGGCATTGCGGCCGTTCGTCCCGGCGCCCGGACCGGCGCCATCGGCGCCGCCATCCAGAACTATGCCGAAGCGGAGCGCTGCTCCGTCGTTCGCGACTTCTGCGGCCACGGTGTCGGCCAGCTTTTCCACGACGCACCGAACATTCTGCATTACGGCACACCCAATGAGGGCGTTGAACTGCGCGAAGGCATGATCTTCACCATCGAGCCGATGATCAATCTCGGCCGCCCGCATGTGAAAGTCCTCGCCGATGGCTGGACAGCCGTCACCCGCGATCGTTCGCTGACAGCGCAGTATGAACATACGGTCGGCGTCACCAAGGACGGTTGCGAAGTCTTCACCCTTTCACCCGCAGGCCTGTTCGCTCCGGGTTTGAAACTCGATTAGGAACGCAGGGCCCCATGAGCGAAGACGAGCCACCCAAGACTTTCTTCCTCAAAGAGCCCTCACCAAAATCGCTGCAGAAACAACCTGGTGTTGAGAAAACCGCCGATACAGCCAACGCTGCCAGCCAGGCCGCGGAACCGCATTACACCGGCCACCGCGAGCGGATGAAAGAGCGTTTCCAGAAAGTCGGCCATCAGGGCTTTGCCGATTATGAAATGCTGGAAATGCTGCTGTACCGCCCGATACGACAAGGCGACACCAAGCCGCTGGCCAAGGCGCTTCTGGCCCGCTTCGGCAGTCTGGCGGAGGTCCTGGGCGCGCCGGAACACCTGCTGCGGGAGGTAAAGGGCTGCGGCCCGACCGTGGCCTTTGATCTCAAGTTCATCGCCGCCCTTGCCCACAGGGCCATGCGCAGCGGCATGGGCGAACGCACGATGCTCGGCTCATGGAGCGAACTGATCGACTATTGCACCGCAGCCATGGCGCATGAATCACGCGAGCAGCTGCGCATCCTCTTTCTCGACAAGAAAAACACGCTGATTGCCGACGAGGTGCAACAGGTGGGCACCGTCGACCATACACCCGTCTATCCCCGCGAGATAATATCCCGCGCACTGCAATTGTCGGCGAGTGCCATCATCCTTGTCCATAATCACCCCTCGGGCGACCCGACACCGTCCAGAGCCGATATAGAGATGACAAAGACCATTGCCAGCATCGGCGAACAGATGGGAATTATTGTTCACGATCACATCATCATCGGCAAGAACGGCCATGCCAGCCTGAAGGGCATGAAACTCTTCTAACCCTGGCCGGCCGAACCGCAATCGCGATCAAATGCACGCCGCCGACGATGTGTATTGGTATGCCGTGCCCCAATGGAGAGTTGCATGAATTCGGTTGAAAAAGCGATCTGGTATGTGGAAGGTCATTTCGCCGAGGAGATCACCCTCGACGATATCGCCGATGTGGCGGGCCTGTCACGGTTTCACATGTCCCGCGCCTTCGGCATTTTTGCCGGACGCTCGGTCAGCAGTCATATCCGTGGCCGCCGGTTGACCGAGGCAGCAAAATCCCTGTGCGAAGGTGCTCCGGATATTCTCAGCGTCGCGCTCGATGCCGGCTACAGCTCCCATGAGGCATTCACGCGGGCGTTCCGCGATCAGTTCGGCCTGACGCCCGAACAGGTCCGCGCACAGCGCCATACCCGTAACATCCCATTGGTGGAGCCGATGAAAATGGACGAAAAGTTTATCACCGATATCGAAGAGCCGCGCATCGCGAACGGCAAACCAATGCTGGTCGCCGGCATAGGCGAACGATATACCTGCGAAACCAGCAGCGGCATTCCGGCGCAATGGCAGCGTTTCAACCCCTATTTCGGCCATATCACCGGCCAGATCGGCGATATCGCCTACGGCGTCTGCTGCAACAGCGATGACGCCCAGAATTTCGATTACATCGCGGGCACCGAGGTTGCCGATTTCTCCGACATCCCGCAGGAGTTTGCTCGGCTGCGCATTCCGGCGCAAACCTATCTGGTGTTTTCGCATCGCGAGCATATCTCGACCATTCGCAGCACGATCATGACCATCTGGGGCAAATGGTTGCCGGAATCCGGCCATGTCCTGGCCGATGCACCCAATTTCGAACGTTATGGTCCGGAATTCGACCCGCGGACCGGCAATGGCGGAATGGAGATATGGATTCCGATCAAGGCCTGAACCGGCATCGAATCCATACTGACGGGGTGCTGTCAGGAGGAAATCCGCTATGATGGAGCCGTCATAGCGGAGACACCACCATGTTGCAGGCATGTCTGAATGGCGGGCGCATGCGGGATTTTCACCCTGCGCTCCCCTTTACAGCCTCGGAAATTGCCAGGGACGCCGCGCTTGCCGTGGCCGCTGGCGCCCGCGAGCTGCATATCCACCCGCGCGGACCGGATGGAATGGAAACGCTGGAGCCGGACCATATCGCCGAGACTCTGCAGGCTGTTCGTTCGGCCGTTCCGGGCATTCCTGTCGGCCTTTCCACCCATTGGCGCATCCCTCCCGGCGGCCTTTCGCGGCAGGAACCCATGCACCGCTGGACGACCCTGCCCGACTACGTCTCGATCAACCTGATCGAAGAGGACGCTGAGGATGTGATTGCGCACATTCTCGGCAGGGGTATCGGCGTCGAAGCGGGGCTCTGGTCCGTCAGCGATGCGCAGCGCTTTGTCGGCCTGAAGGATGCGGCAAAATGCTTGCGCGTGCTGATCGAAATCAACGAGCAGGACATCGATGAGGGATTGCGGGCCGCCGATGGTATTCAGGCGGTTCTGCGCAAGGCAGGCCACACACTGCCTATCCTCATGCATGGCGATGAAGCCAGTGTCTGGCCCATCTACAGCGAAGCCATGGCCAAGGGCTTTGACAGCCGCATCGGCCTGGAAGACGGCAATCTCCTGCCGTCGGGACAAATGGCTAAAGGCAATGCCGAATTGATCCGCGCCGCGCTCGACCTGGTGTCTCGCTGAGATCGTTTATATCTCATCAAGAAACTCGCCCAGGAACCGGCGGAGCCGCTCCTGTCGCACCTTGGCGATCTGCGCACCCCTGACCGTATTGAACCCCGCACTCAACTTGAAAAGCTTGACCTCGAAATGATCGATGGCAAAGCTCTTGTCATCGAGGTTACGATCCGTTGCCATGGGGTCCAAGGGATCATATAGCCCACTCCCCATACGGCCTGCGATGTAGAAACATCGTGCAGCGCCAACCATGCCAATGGCATCCAGACGATCCGCATCCTGCAGGATTTTCGCCTCCAAGGTGCGTGGAGGGATGTTTGCCGAAAAGCTGTGTGCCTCGATGGCGTGCGCTGTGGCAGCAACGCGCGGGGATTGCCAGCCAATATCGGCAAGAAGCTTCGATGCCTTTTCAGCAGCCAACCGCGAGGCCTGCGCGCGATGGGGTGAATTCTTTTCGACGGCAACGCAGTCATGCAGGATTGTCGCTGCGGCCAGTATTTCACTGTCCCCACCCTCCTCGTTATGAATTGCTGTTGCATTTTTCCACACACGCAAGAGATGAGACAGGTCATGCGACCCATCACTCATACCATCGATTGCATGAGGCAGAAGGTGTTCGGCAAGCGCCTCGAACGGCGCAAAGGCAGCAATGGACATCGGCGAAATCTCTGCGGAATCAGTTAGACCCGCAGAATACTCTGCCCCGCAATTACCGCGCACCAGAAATGAAAAAGGCCGCTCGAAAGCGGCCTTTTCAATCAGAGAGACAAAAGCTTACGCTTCGTCTTCGGTCTTCTTCTTGGCGGCCTTCTTCGGCGCTGCCTTCTTGGCAGGCTTCTTGGCTTCGCCGGACTTTTCATCCGACTCGTCTTCAGCCATCAGCTCTTCCTTCGTCACCTTCTTGTCGGTGACGTTGATGGAAGTGAGAAGGTGATCGACAACCTTTTCTTCGAAGATCGGAGCGCGCAGATTGTTGATCGCTTCCGGAGTCTTGCGGAAGAATTCATAAATCTGCTGTTCCTGGCCCGGATACTGGCGAACCTGATCGTAAACGGCGCGCTGCAGTTCCTCTTCGGTCACTTCGATGCCGGCCTTGTTGCCGATTTCGGAGAGAACGAGGCCAAGACGAACGCGGCGTTCAGCCAGCTTGCGATATTCTTCGCGTGCTTCTTCTTCCGTTGTCTCTTCGTCTTCGAATGTCTTGCCGGCCTGTGCGAGGTCCTGGCCGATCTGTGCCCAGATGTTGTTGAACTCGGCATTGATCAGGCGTTCCGGCGATTCGAACTTGTACTCGCCGTCGAGCGCATCGAGAATCTGACGCTTGACCTTCTGGCGGGTGAACGAGCCGTACTGGCTTTCGATCTGCTCGCGGATAACCTGCCGCAGACGGTCGGCGCTCTCGATGCCGAGCTTCTTCGCGGTTTCGTCGTTGATTTCGAGTTCGCCGGGCTTGCCGATTTCCTTGACGGTGATGTCGAAGGTCGCATCCTTGCCGGCGAGGTGCGCTGCACCGTATTCAGCCGGGAACGTAACCTTGATCTGCTTCTCGTCGCCAGCCTTGGTGCCGATCAGTTGATCTTCGAAGCCGGGAATGAACTGGCCGGAGCCGAGGATCAGGGTCGCATCGGTATCGGCGCCGCCATCGAACGGCACGCCGTCGATCTTGCCGAGATAGTCCATGGTGACGCGGTCGCCGGATTCGGCCTTGCCCTTCTTGGGCTCGAACGTCTGGGCGGAGCTGGCAACGCGCTTGACCTGCTCTTCAACTTCCGCGTCGGTCACATCGACCACTTCGCGCGTGACGCTGATCTTGGAAGCGTCCTTGAGTTCGATAACCGGCAGGACTTCGTAGTTCAGCGTGAATTCGAAATCGGCTTCGCCGTTCAGAACCTTGTCCGCTTCCTTCTCGTCTTCCGTCATCGCAACTTCCGGCTGGGTCGCCGACTTTTCGTTGCGCTCCGCAAGGATCGTGCGCGAGGAATCGCTGAGAATCTCGTTGACGACTTCAGCCATGAACGACTTGCCGTACATCTTGCGCAGGTGATTGAGCGGCACTTTGCCGGGGCGGAAGCCATTGATGCGCGCCTTGGCGCTGGCACCTTGGAGGCGTTCGGAAAGCTTTGCTTCCAGATCCTTGGCCGGAACGACGACCTTGATCTCGCGCTTCAGCCCTTCATTGAGCGTTTCAGTAACCTGCATGTCCAAACCTTCACTTTTTTTAACATTTGTCCCGCCGTCGCCGGCCTGTGAGCCAAATTGCGGGAGAAAAACTGTCTGCCATCGTGGCTTCTGGTGCAGATGGGGCGAGCCATGCCCTCACCATCCACGTTGATTTTATTGCTTTATTTCTCTTTCAGCTCATTTTTTGTGACACAATTCATATCACAGAACCTGTCACAGAGCCGCGCAAGAAATTGCACCCTTACCGATTGGTGGCTCCATTTACTTGCACTGCGTACAAAAATCAATGGCACAGCCTCAGGGTCGGGCAAACTTCTGCACGGCAAGTCAGGCACTTTCATGATCACAACAACACGTGAAATATTTGCCTGATGACAACGATGTGCAACTGTGCAAATCTTCCCGGTGTGGGGACCATCGATAGCCAACTGGAAATATGCCTCAACGGAATTTGGAACTGCCCTTGCGCTGGTCCCTATCGAAACTAAATACTAAATCGATACAATCTGAGAAATTGACTTGTTTGTCTGCGGCGCCAGCATTCCAGCTGTTCTGGTCAGCGCATCACCTGACCCGTAGCCGTACGATGAATCACCCGCGCTGACGGCGATGCCCAGGCATCCCCGAGACGCCTGGAAGTCTGATCGTCATGGAGGCCTGCCCTTGTCACGGAATTCTCTCTCTACCTTCAAAATCGGCTTTGCAATCGCGCTCATGGCAGCCTCTCCGGCGCTGGCGCAGAATGCGCCCCCGCCTCCAACCGTCACGGCAGCCAAGCCTGTCGTCCGCGACGTGATCGACAGCGATGAGTTCATCGGACGCTTCGAAGCCGTCGACCAGGTCTCGGTGCGCGCGCGCATCGATGGCTACCTCGATACGGTGCATTTCAAGGATGGCTCGTTGGTCAAGAAGGGCGATCCGCTCTTCACCATCGACCAGCGCCCCTACATATCCGCCCTGGCGCAGGCCCAGTCCGCGCTGGAAGTGGCCAAAACAACGGAAACCTATGCGGAGGCCCAGTTCAAGCGCACCCAGTCGCTGACCGGCAGCGGCACCCTGTCCGTATCCACACTGGATGACCAGCGCCGCGCCTATCTGGCCGGTCAGGCCAGCGTAGCCGGCGCCCAGGCCGCCGTCGATGCGGCCCAGCTCAATCTGAACTACACGCAGATCACGGCGCCGCAGGATGGCCGCATCGACCGCAGGCTCATTTCCGTCGGCAATCTCGTCAATGCCAACAACACCATCCTGACGACCATCGTTTCGCTCGATCCGATCGATTTCTATTTCGACGTGGATGAGCGCAACCTCCTGTCCTATGCCAAGACCGCCCGCGAAAACGGCAGCAATCTGCAGGAGGGCGGCGGTGGCCTCGAAGTGACGGTGCGGTTGACCGATTCCAACCAGCCGCCGTTCAAGGGCAAGCTCGATTTCGCCGAGAACCGGCTCGATGATGCCACCGGAACGATGCGGGTGCGTGCCCGCTTCAACAATCCGGATTTCGTGCTGCAGCCCGGACTGTTCGGCCGGGTCGAAGTGGCCGCCTCCAACACCTATAAGGGTATTCTGGTGCCCGACGAAGCGGTTGGCTCCGATCAGAACGAGCGGGTTGTCTATGTCCTCAATGCGGACAACTCGGTCACGACCAAGCCCGTGCGTCTTGGCCCCAAACTCTACGGTTATCGGGTGATCCGCAGCGGCCTGACCGGTGACGAGACCATCGTGGTCAACGGCCTGATGCGGATTCGCCCGGGTATCAAGGTCAAGGCCGACGTTATCCAGCTTCCGCCGGAGGTGAAGGCTGCGGAGGCGGGCCAATGAGATTTGCGCATTTTTTCATCGACAGGCCGATCTTCGCATCCGTCCTGTCGATTGTGCTGCTGATTGTCGGCGGGATCGCCTACACCCAGCTCCCCGTCGCCCAGTATCCGGAAATCGCGCCGCCAACCATTGTCGTGCGCACCGCCTATCCCGGCGCCGATGCCGAAACCATTGCCAACACGGTCGCCACTCCCATCGAACAGCAGATCAACGGCGTCGAGGACATGCTCTACATGTCTTCCTACTCGACCGCCGATGGTTCGATGGCGTTGACCATCACCTTCAAGCTCGGCACCGATCTCGACAAGGCACAGGTTCTGGTACAGAACCGCGTCGCCATTGCCGTACCGCAATTGCCGCAGGACGTGCAGCGCAACGGCATCACCACGACGAAAAGTTCGCCCGACCTGATGATGGTCGTGCATGTGCTTTCGCCCGACAACCGTTATGACCAGCTCTATGCGTCCAACTACGCCAACACCCGCATCCGCGACGTGCTGTTGCGGCTCGACGGCGTCGGCGAAGTCACCATCTTCGGCGAGCGGCAGTATTCCATGCGCATCTGGCTCGATCCGCAGAAACTCGCCGCCTACTCCATGACATCGGCTGATGTGGTTCAGGCACTGCGCGACCAGAACGTGCAGGTCAATGGCGGCGCCATTGGCGGGCCGCCCACACCGGGCACAAGCGCCTTCCAGTACACGGTCACCATGCAGGGCCGGTTCAGCGATGCGCGGCAATTCCGTTATGTCATCGTCAAAACAAGCGGCAATGGCCGTCTCGTACAGTTGCAGGACGTCGCCCGCATCGAACTCGGCGCCAAGGATTATGTGACCAACAGTTACCTCGACGGCAGTCCTGCCGTTGCGCTGGGTATCTTCAGCCGTCCGGGCACCAATGCCCTTGCTGCTGCCGCATCCATCCGGTCCACCATGGAGGAACTCTCCAAGGATTTCCCTCCGGGCCTGAAATACGACATCGTCTATGATCCGACGGAGTTCATCGCGGAATCGATCTCCGACGTTTACAAGACGATCTTCGAAGCCGTGATTCTCGTCGCGCTGGTCGTTCTCGTCTTCCTGCAATCCTGGCGGACGGCGATCATCCCGATCGTGGCCATCCCGGTCTCATTGATCGGCACCTTTGCCATCCTCTCGGCCTTTGGCTTCTCGCTGAACATGCTTACCCTGTTCGGCCTGGTCCTCGCCATCGGTATCGTGGTGGACGACGCCATCGTGGTGGTGGAGAACGTCGAGCGAAACCTTGCGG